>JBJKPL010000152.1:0-2136 GCA_046706345.1 Candidatus Sulfidibacterium sp. | reverse complement strand
AAAAATCTGGAAGCTTCGATGACTGCAGCACCGGTCTTTTTGCAGAAAAAACCGTCGGTGAAAATGCAGGAAGTCAAGTTGCCACGCATCGCGTTGATGGTTACCTGGTTCCATGATATGGATGCCGGATGGACGCGTTTTGTCTTCGACACGTATCACATTCCCTACACGGTGATCCATCCGGAAGATATTGCCACCGAAGATCTTTCGAATTACGATTGTCTCATCTTTCCGGATATGAGCAAGTCGGTGCTGCTGGACGGCAAGTATTCCGAGAACGGGTATTACCAGCCCAACTTCCCGCCGCAGTACACCCAGGGCATCGGTAAATCGGGATTGCAAAAGATCATGGAATTTGTGAACAACGGCGGCAAGATCCTCAGTTGGGGACGATCCACGGATCTCTTCGAGGGGACCCAGAAAATAAAATCGGAAAAAGGTCTGGCAACGGAATTTGTGCTTCCCATCCGGAACATTGGGCCGCAGTTAAGGAAACAGGGACTGTACTGTCCCGGGACGCTGATCGCCGTGAACTGGAAAGCGAATCATCCGCTGACGCTGGGCATGGAAGGCCGCACCGGGATCTTCTATCGCGGGAATCCGGTCTTCATGACCTCCATACCGGGTTTCGAAATGGACCGCCGCGTGATCGGCTGGTTCCCGGAAGAAAATCTGATCATGAGCGGTTATGCCGAAAACATCCAACTGGTGGGGAACAAATCCGTCATGGTGTGGCTGCGCCGCGGCAAGGGCCAGATGGTGCTGTACGGTTTCAGCCCCATCTTCAGAGACTCCACTCCGGTAACATACAAGCTCGTGTTTAACGCGCTGTTTATTTAACCGACACAAAAAAAGCCGTCCCGAAATTCGGGGCGGCTTTTTGATTTTTACGACTTTTTGATTCCCTTAAAGATCTTAAACCTCCCCAGGTTCAGCTTCTGCAGAAAATATTGCATCGAAACGTACAGCACGCCGATGCCGTATTTCGCACTGCGCATAAAGTTGATGGAAGAACTTTCTTCTTCGTATTTGGTAGGACAGGTGATCTCGGCAATTTCAAATCCGGCATAAAAGATCTGTGCCAGCATCTGGTTGTCGAAGACAAAATCGTCGGAACAGATGTCAAAAGGAACGCTTTTCAGCACCTTGCCCGAAAAAGCACGGTAACCGGTGTGATATTCCGACAGCTTCTGCCCCATGAGGATGTTTTGCGTCAACGTCAGGAACCGGTTGGAAACATATTTGTACCAGGGCATCCCGCCTTTCAGCGCGCCTTTGCCCAAAATTCTTGAACCGATCACCACTTCGTACACGCCGTTGGCGATGAGATAACACATGGAATGGATCAGCTTGGGCGTGTACTGATAATCGGGATGGAGCATCACCACGATATCGGCATCCAGCGAAAGCGCTTTTTTGTAGCAGCTTTTCTGGTTTCCGCCGTACCCTTTGTTTACTTCGTGCTCGATGATGTGTTTGATGCCCAGCTGCTCGGCAACCTGGATGGTTTCGTCGCTGCTGCGATCGTCCACCAGGATCACATCATCCACAATGTCAAACGGGATCTCGTTGTAAGTCATTTCCAAGGTACGTGCCGCATTGTAGGCCGGCAGCACTACCACAATTTTTTTCTTGTCTATCATTGGCCGTTGAAATATTTTACGGGTGAAAAAGGCGGTTTACCGAAAAAGGCAAAACCGTTTTTAATATACATCAGCGTGAACTCCGGATAGCGCTTCTCGAATTCACGGTAGGAAGTGATCTTGGTAACCACGTAAACCGGTTTGTTGACCGAACCTGTCAGCAGTTTTTCTTCGCTCATGCGGATGCCGTTTACGGGCGGTTGTTTTTTAAAGTAGAAATACTGGGCATAGCTTTTAAAACCCCAAACCCGCATGTAACAATTTTCACCGGCGTGCTGCTGATAAAATGCGATGGCGGCATTCTGGGAATATTGTTCGATTTTCGGGGTGATGATGAAGATCGTCAGCGTGGTGTAGATCAGTGATGTGATGAAGATCCCGACCACCATTTTCAGGATCTGTTTCCGGAACAGGATCAGCGAAAGCAGGATGCCGACGATGAGCATCACGCCCAGCAGGAATTCATATCCCGACCAGTGCACCACGGCCTGCA
>JBJKPL010000151.1:0-7292 GCA_046706345.1 Candidatus Sulfidibacterium sp. | reverse complement strand
TGCAATTATCAATAAGTAAAATTTTCTGCCTTACAAGCAGAGGGTCACTGGTTCGAATCCAGTAGTTCCCACAGCAAATGCCACGGTTTCATGATCGTGGCTTTTTTTATATCTTTTTTGTGTTTGGGCGGCCGGACGGGCTGTCCGCTATAGTCCCGGCAACACATGCCGTGTTCCGTAACGGGCACCAAGGGGCTTCTCTTGTCGCCCTTGTTGCCCTATTCCACATGGGCCTTTGTTGCCGGAAGCTGCCGCTTCCATCCCTGCCGCAGGGAAGGATCCACAGATTTTTTGGCAGGTCAGCAAAAAAATGAACTTCCACAGGTCATTCCAAAATCCTAATCGTCGGCGACATCCCGCAGCAGCGGCACAAACCGGAAACCCCCGAATTTTTCTTTCTTCAGGCTTCCGTCTTTCTTTTTAACCATTCGATACATGGTTTGAACCGAAACATCACCCAGCGGAATGACCAGTACCCCTCCTACTTTCAGCTGATCAATCAGCGTCTGTGGAATTTCAGGAGCCGCCGCGGTGATCACAATGCCGTCAAAAGGCGCGTGTTCAGGCAGTCCCTGGTACCCGTCGCCACAAAACAAATGCATTTGGTAAGGAAACTTTGTAAGGAATTTCTTCGTCTTTTCATACAGTTTCTTTTGTCTTTCAATGGAAAATACCTCGGCACCCAGCTCAGCCAAAACACACGCCTGGTAACCCGATCCGGTGCCGATCTCCAAAATTCTGTCCCCGGGCCTCACATCCAGCAACTGGGTCTGAAAAGCAACCGTATAGGGTTGTGAAATGGTCTGCCCCGATCCGATGGGAAACGGTTTGTCTTCATAGGCAAACTGTAAAAAACCGGAATCCATGAACAGATGTCTCGGAACGGCATTGATGGCCTCCAGGATCTGCTCGTCGAGAATTCCCTTTTTCCGGATCTCATCCACCAGCTTCTTTCGCATGCCCTTATGTCGGTAGTTGTCTTCCATTTATTAACAATTGGTGTTGGATAATTCTTTTTAAGCCGTGCAAAGTTAATCATTCAGGCGGTTACCTTTGGTAAAAACATTCCGATGTTAAAAGTGGGACTTTTTGGTTCGGGAAACAGCGTCGACCTCCACAAAGAGGCGATTAAAAATACGCCCGGACTGAAGCTTTCCGGCGTTTTGGGAGCAAAGGATTTCCCACGGTCGCAGCATTCGAATTTTTTTACCACCCACGACCGGTTTAAAACCCTGTTCGGGGAGTCCGATATTATTGATCTTGTTTCCAATGATCTCCCCCTTTTTCCGCTGGTGTCTTTGGCCATCAAATCCGCAAAGCATGTCTTTATCGAAAACCCGTTACTTTCCGACATCCATGAAGTGGAAATGCTGTTAGATCTGGAGCAGGAAGCCCATGTGACGGTACAGGTCGGATCGACCGAGCGTTACAATCCCGCCTTTCAGGCCGCACTACCTTATCTGCAGAACCCGATGTTCATCGAATCGCACCGGCTCATCCCTTACAATGCGGAACAGCCGGACATTTCCATGATCTCTGACATCATGGTCCATGATATCGACATCATTCTTTCGGTGGTGAAAGCCAATATCAAAAGGGTCCATGCTTCCGGCGTGCGGGTTTTCGGTAACGATCCCGACATTGTCAACGCCCATCTGGAGTTTGATAACGGGGCGACTGCCAACCTGACGTCCAACAGGATTTCTTCCAAATGTCTGCGCTACGCGAAGTTTTATCAACCCCATTCCCGTGTGCAGGTTGATTTTCTGAACCTCAGCACCCAGGTGTTGAAACAGGAACAAAATAAATTCGCCGCCCACGACCTGGAAATCCTTCCAAAAAATAAGATCGAACTGGCCTTCCGGGGCTTTCAAAAAGCCATTGCCCGGGATACGGAACCGCTGGTATCCCTCAACGACAGCTTCCGGGCTTTGAAAATTGCCGAGATGATCCTGGATAAAATCCATGTCGTCAAAAAAGCAGTATAGCGCCGTTTTTCAATCCTTTCAAAGAATATCTTTCTAATTTTGATTCCTGCTTTTAAAATGTCTGAATTTTGCGCGCTATTTCGGATTTTCTTTACTAACTTGCCAAAAAATCACAGGCCCTGACTTACATGAATAAACGATTACAAGTAATTAAATATTTGTTTCTCGACTGGCTGTCGGCCGTCCTGGCCTGGGGGCTTTTCTTTTTATTTCGAAAGGTCAGCGAAGACCCAACGATCTTCTCGCATCTTTCGCTCTTGTTCGATGACAGAAAATTCTGGATGGGCATTGCCATCATCCCTGTTTTCTGGTTGCTGCTCTATATCATCGGCGGCACCTACCGCAGAATTTACAGAAAATCCAGGCTCAAAGAACTCGAGCTTTCCCTTGTCAGCATCTTCATCGGGGTAACCATCCTGTTCTTTACCCTGATCCTAAATGACAAAAACCAGAGTTATATCACCTACTACCGGTCGTTTTTTTTCCTATTTGTCCTGCAGTTCGGGTTCACTTATTTTTTTCGCCTGATCCTGACCATGCGAACGGTCTCGAAAATCCACAGCCGGAAGATCGGTTTTAACACCATTATCGTTGGCAGCAACGGAAATGCGGTAAAAATTTTCAATGAGATCAGCCATGAAGAGATTTCCTCCGGAAACAAATTTGTCGGTTTTGTGAATGTCCACGACAAACAGCCTTTCAGGATGTCTGAATTCCTGCCCCACCTGGGATCTCATCATGATCTGAAAAATGCCATCCTCCAGTACCAGGTGGAAGAGGTCATCATCGCCATCGAGCGAAAAGAAAAAAACACCATCGACGAGATCATTTCCGAACTGGTGGAAGTGGATGTAATCATCAAGTTGATCCCCATGATGCAAGACATCATTTTCGGAACGGTAAAACTTTCCGGTATTTTCCACACCCCGCTGATCGAGATCTCGCCCGATCTCATGCCCGCCTGGCAGCAGAGCCTCAAAAGAATGCTGGATGTGGTGGCCTCGCTTTTTGTCCTCATCTTTTTATCGCCGCTGTATCTGTTCACCGCCATCGGCGTGAGGCTTTCCTCTGCCGGTCCCATTCTTTACAAACAGGAACGCATCGGTTTCAAAGGCAAACCGTTTATGATGTATAAATTCCGCTCCATGGTGGCGGACGCTGAAAAAGACGGCCCCCAACTTTCGTCGGACCATGACCCCAGGATCACCTCTTTCGGCTTGTTTATCCGAAAAGTACGACTGGATGAGATCCCTCAGTTTTTCACCGTCCTGACAGGCCACATGTCCCTGGTGGGACCCCGGCCCGAAAGAGCTTTCTACATCCAACAAATTGTTGAAAAAGCCCCGCACTACCGGCTTTTGCTGAAGGTAAAACCAGGCCTGACATCCTGGGGCCAGGTAAAATTCGGTTACGCTTCCACGATCAAAGAAATGGTGGAACGATTAAAATACGACCTGTTGTATTTGGAAAATATGTCCCTGGCCATGGACTTTAAGATCATGATATACACCCTGTTGATCGTCCTGGAGGGTCGGGGGAAATAAGGATTTACAGTTTTCCCTGATTGATCAGTTGCACAATGGTTTCAATTTCGCGATCCTTTCCCTTTGGATCGTATTGCACCTTTAGATTGTAGCCCCAGATGCGGGCAAGTCCCTGGTAAAAAAAGGCCACAAAATTGCCTCTCAGGTCTTTAACCAGGGCATAGGAAGTCTCATTCGTTTCACGGTCCACCAGCTTGATCAGGATAATACCCTGTGAAAAATTCAGTTCCTCGAGTTGCTTGCCGTATTTCTCCTTCAGCTGTTTTTCCGCTTCCTTCATGATCCGCCGGCGCTGCGCTTCACTCCTGGCCTTTTCAAGCTGCACATTATATTCTCTGAGCAACACCCCGGCCGTTTTTGCATAAGGATAGACTTTTTTCACATTATAGATCAACCGGCGGAGACGCCAGCGCTCCCAGAAGAAGAAAAAATTACGGTGTGAATATACTTCCACCTGCTTCAGATCCACGGTAGGGACACTGTCCTGCAATCGCAATACTTTTTTTTGATGCGGCACGGAGGAATCCTGCGCAAAAGCAACCCCTGCAATCAACAACAAAATCCATAATGACAACCATTTCTTCATCGCTCTGTAATTTACCGGAACCGAAATTATCTCCACCTGCAAACAAACCAGGTTGCAAAGATTATTCCTAACTCCAGGCCGGGCGAAAAATTACCAGAAAGCACTTAAACGGCCGGCCGTAGTTTTGCCAGGTTTGCTTTTTTGAATTTCTCTTCCGCGTAATCCAGGGTCACGCGGAAACTCTTGGTTTTGGATTTTGATTTGGAGGGCAACTCAAACATGGCATCGATCAGGATGGCCTCCAGAATGGAACGCAATCCCCGGGCCCCCAGCTTATATTCTTCCGATTTCTCCACCACATAATCAATCACCTCATCGTCGAAAGTCAGCTTGATATCATCCAGCTCGAACATGCGGATAAACTGTTTCACCAGTGCATTCCTGGGTTCGAGCAAAATTTTCTTCAGCGCATATTGATCCAGCGGATTCAAATAGGTCAGGATGGGCAGACGACCCACAATTTCAGGGATCAGGCCGAATTTCTTAAGATCCGCCGGTGAAATATACTGTAACAGGTTCTTGGTGTCGACATTTTCATCTTTATGCCCGGCAAAAGTATAACCAACCACATGCGTTCTCAACCGGGAGGCAATGATCTTTTCGATGCCCTGGAAAGCTCCGCCGGAAATAAACAGAATATTCTTGGTGTCGACCTGGATCATCTTTTGCTCGGGATGTTTTCTTCCGCCCTGGGGCGGCACATTCACAACAGAGCCTTCCAGCAGCTTCAAAAGGGCCTGCTGAACGCCTTCACCCGAAACATCCCGCGTGATGGACGGATTGTCTCCTTTGCGTGCAATCTTGTCGATCTCATCGATGAAAATAATCCCCTTTTCGGCCAGCTTCACATCATAATCCGCCGCCTGAAGCAGACGGGTCAGAATGCTCTCCACATCTTCGCCCACATAACCAGCTTCCGTTAATACCGTTGCATCGGCAATAGCAAAGGGAACGTGCAGCATCTTGGCTATGGTCTGGGCCAGCAGCGTTTTTCCGGTCCCCGTGTCACCCACCAGTACGATGTTGGATTTTTCGATCTCCACCTCGTTGGCTTGCGCGGTTTGCCCGATGCGCTTGTAATGGTTGTAAACAGCCACCGAAAGCACCTTTTTGGCATCTTCCTGACCAATGACATACTGGTCCAGAAACGCCTTGATTTCAACCGGTTTCAGCAATGAGTGATCGATATGAAGATCGGGCGTGGCCGTTTTCGTTTTCTCCTCCAGAATACCCCACGCCTGTTCGATGCAGTAGTTGCAGATCTTTGCTTCCATTCCGGAGATCAGGAGTTCGGTTTGCGATTTGGGTCTACCGCAAAATGAACAATATTCTTCTTTATTCTTTGCCATGATGTAAATTTTTTAAATCCTTCCGCCGCAACCACCAGCTTACAGACCTACTTTCACAGACAAATAAGGCAGAATAAAAATTCTGCCTTACAAAGTTACGAGTTTCTTTAACAGCTTAGTTTTTCTTGATCTTTCTTTCCAGTACTTCATCGATCATTCCGTAGGACTTGGCTTCTTCGGCTGTCATCCAGTAATCACGGTCACTGTCGTTCCACACTTTTTTGTAGGTCTGGCCGCTGTGTTTGGAGATGATCTCGTAGAGTTCTTTCTTCAGCTTCTGGATTTCCCTTGCGGTGATCTCGATATCCGATGCCTGTCCTTCGGCACCGCCCATAGGCTGATGGATCAGCACGCGCGAGTGCGGCAGGGCCGTCCGTTTACCTTTTTCGCCGGCACACAGGAGTACGGCGCCCATGGGTGCTGCCATTCCGGTACAAATGGTGGCCACATGGGGTTTGATATACTGCATGGTATCATAAATGCCCAGTCCGGCATACACCGAACCGCCCGGTGTATTCAGATAGATCTGGATGTCGCGGTCCGAATCGGCAGACTCCAGAAAAAGCAACTGAGCCTGGATGATGTTGGCGACATAATCGTCGATGGGAACACCCAAAAAGATGATCCGGTCCATCATCAGACGGGAAAATACGTCCATCTGGGCCACGTTAAGTTGCCTTTCCTCGATGATGGTCGGAGAAATATAATTGGCGTAAGCAGAATTATAGCGGTCGAGGGTCAGACTGCTGATACCCCTGTGTTTCAGGGCGTATTTTCTGAATTCGGAACTGCTGTTCATGATTTTTATTTTTTAGGAGTTGATATGATTTTGATAAACTCTTCCGTAGTTACCTCCTTCTCATCCTTCCCGATCTTTTCTTTGAAGAACGCAATATAACGCTCATCCATCAGCTCACCGTAAATGCGCTGATATTCCTGTTCGTTGCTCAGGATCTGATCGACGATCCCTTCGACTTGCGGATTGGGCTCGGCGCCTTCCGGAACCTGGAAATAAGCCCTGACTTTGTTGCGTACCTCTTCTCTTCCCACTCTCAGGGCTTCACCGTAAGCTTCCACCAGCTTGTTTTCTATCAGCTGCCATTTGAAGGTCCTGGCATAATTATCATATTGTTCTTCGATCTGTTCTTTGGTTACCTTTCCCTGGTTGCTGTCCAGCAGCCAGCGTTTCAGGAAATCATCCGGAAGTTCGGGATTGATCTGCTCCATGAGTAGGTCGATGGTATCGGAAACGAACTGCTTGTCGGCATCTTTCTGATAATGTTCCGACAATTCCTTACGGATCCTTTCCCGGAAATCTTCTTCTGTTTTCAGTTCATCCGAAGGATAGATCTGATTGAAGAACGCTTCGTTCAGTTCGGCTTCTTCCAGCTTGGCAATGCCAGTAACTTCCAGCTCAAAAGAGGCTTTCAGTTTCTCGTCGCCGTCGCTGAGGTGCAGCAGATTCTTCACCTTTTCTTCATCGCCAAAAGCTTTTCCGGGATTGAATACCACTTTGTCTCCTTTGTGGAGGCCAGTCAGTTTGTTTTTTTCGGCTTTTGATTTCAGCTCGTTGATCTCAAGGGAAGCTTCATGGGAATATCCGGCTTCCACCCGGGCGCCATCGGCATCCACTTCATATAAGGTGCCGCTGAGCTTGTCGGTTTCGCTGCTTTCTTCCACCGGTTCTTCCTTTCCCAGCCTTTTCTGCATGTCTTTCACGGCCCGTTCCACTTCGTCGTCCACCACTTTGATATTGTAATGCGGCACCTTGATCTCTTCGGAGATATTGACTTCAATCTCGGGAGCTATCCCGATATCAAAAAAG
>JBJKPL010000150.1:0-4908 GCA_046706345.1 Candidatus Sulfidibacterium sp. | reverse complement strand
TGCAAGGCATACCAGTTTTCGAATTTGGCGTCGAAGGTTTCCAGTTTGTATTGTACGCTGTCGGTTTTCTCGATGGCGACGGGTGAAGTTTTCCGGGTGGTCACTTTCTGTTGTGTAGAGCAGGCGGTCACCAGGAACAAGATCCCCATCCAGAACATAATTTTTTTCATGGCTGCTACATTTTCCTGATACTAATATGGATACGAAAATCGTACCAGACTGGTTTCATGTCTTGTGGAATTGCAGTGCCCCTCAGCGGCCCGGATGGCAGTGGCAGCCCGGAGGGACAGCGCCGTATCAGCGCCCGGGGAGGCAGAGGGACAAGGGAGCTACTGAAAACCCGATGGCGCTGCCGGCATTGAACCGAGGACTATAACGGACAGCCGGAAATGCCGCCCGTCCTAGGGAACTGAGAATGGGAAACCGTGATTGTAGATCGGGATGTTTGGCGAGAGTTGGGAGAACAAAGATCCCCGAGGTGGTGGAGACAAAAAAAAGGCTGCCTGAAACCAGACAGCCCTTGGATCATCAATCGATCGTATTCGATTATTTCTTTCTGTTTTCCTCGAATTTTTTGTAGCGGTTGCGGAATTTATCCACACGGCCGGCGGTATCGACGAGTTTCATCTTACCGGTGAAGAAAGGGTGAGAAGTGTGTGAAATTTCGAGTTTTACCAACGGATACTCGTTTCCGTCTTCCCACTCGATGGTTTCTTTGGTGTTGACAGTCGACTTGGTAAGAAATGCGTAATCGTTAGACATGTCTTTGAAAACAACCAGTCTGTAATTCTTAGGATGGATATCTTTTTTCATTTTTCTAATTTTTCCTGTTCCATTTTGGGGGTGCAAAAATAAACGCTTTCCAATTATTTTCCTAACGTTTAGGAAAATTTTTTGGCATTTTCTGCTTTCCTTTTGATGCCTGCCCTGTTTCGGCGACCGTACGCAATTTCCTTCGGATTATAAGTTCAGAAGAAATTCGAGGGTATCCACGCCGTCGGCATAATCCCACAATTCGGGTTGCTGGCTCCGTCCGGGCCGGATCGCACCGGAAAGGAATCCGGCTTCCGACATCACGCACTGGATCTGATCCTTTCGCACCATCAGAATGTTTCGCAGCCCGCCTTCCGAGGCGAAATATTCATAAAACAACACGCCTACCGGCGAAGAGTTCTGTTCGTCCTCCACGAGTAACAGGTTACCGGTATCCAGGTGCGGCCGTTTGTTGACCAGGTAAATGGCCTTGTTATACTCGTAGTTGTTGAAGTATTTGTGATGCTGCGCAATGGCGGTTCGTTGGGCAAGGACTTCCAGCAACGGATTGAAATCATAGCCTTGTGGCAGGAAGAGCTTGGCCACATTCCGGCAGCCCAGTCCAAAGTAAAGGAAGATGTCGTCGGCCAGTGCTTTGAGCGTTGCAGTGCTTTCGTTTCCGGTAAGCACGGCAACACCGTTCCTGTTTTTGCGGATGATGTTGGGATATTTGCCGAAATAATATTCGAAATACCGCGACGTGTTGTTGCTGCCGGTGGCGATCACCGCATCAAAGTCCCTGAGAGTGCTGTCGGTAAACGTGATGTAGTTTTTGAACTCCGGCTCGAAACACAGCAGAAGATCGGCCATGGCGGGCAGCAGTTCGCTGTCGTCCGACGACAGGCGGGCCAGGATCTTATGGCCGCTGATAAGGACACTAAGAAAATCGTGAAAGCCTACGGCCGGCACATTGCCGGCCATGACGACGCCCACGGTTCTGGGTACCGGCACCGCTTCGATCGTGTAGGCCAAAACCCATTTCCTCAGTTTTTCTTCACGCAAACTTTCACCCAACGCCTGCAGCCCATGGCAGACCATTTCTTCCACAAACCACCCATTCTGGTGTTGCGCCGATGCCGCTTTTGTTTTGAGTGCCTCGATCTTATCGTAGGCCGCCGCCGGGAAGGCGGCGCTTTCGTTTCCAAAAGCGCTACGCAATGCCATCCCCAGCCTGATAAAAGCCTGAAGTCTCTTTTCCAAATCCATCTTTCAATTTTTGGCAAAAATAGCATCATTTAAAACGCGATGGTCAAAACAGGCGGATTCCCTCTGAGAAAGCTTACAACGTGTAGCCCAGGTAAAGACCGATCATCTTGTTGTGCGACTGGTCATCGCTGGCCTGGAATTTGGTGGCGGCCACATTTAAACGGAGATCCAGTGTAACAAAATGCTTACCCACGGGTTGGATCAGACCGACCCCAATGACGCCGCTCAGCTGTGCGTGCCGTAACCCGGAGGTGATGTTGGTGGTTGCTCCGTCGGCCCGATGGGTCGCGTTCAGGAGATACGAAAATTCCGGACCTACATTGAGGTGAATGGAAAGGTTGGAATTATAAGCATGGCCAAAAGAATAATCATACAGCACGGGGACACTTAAATAATGGAACTTCTGGATAACACCCGAGCCGTTACTTCCCTCCTCATTATAACTCAGTTCTGTTTCCAGCATCATGTTCCTGTTCAGATTGTAGGTTCCCGTCAGGCCAATATGACCTGCCACCAGGATGTTGCTGTTATCATAATATTGTGCGACACCCGATTGTACGGCAAAATTAGCACCCGCTTTCACCCCGTAATGAAATTTCTGAGCCTGTGCAGGCACGCTGAATGTCAGGGCGGCAGCCACCAACAAACCGATCATTTTTAAATTTTTCATTTGTTTTTGTTTTAAAAATTTAACTGATCCGTATCAAATGAAGTGCCACTTTTTGACTGTTTTTGTTTTTTAGTTTAATTTTATTTAAATTATTTTAATCCCTATTTATCTTGCCTAATGACAAGAAAACATTTAAATCATTGTATTTATGTTCTTTAAAAATTATTTTTGGGAAATTTGGAAAACTTTAGAGAAAATTCCGAGACAGAAAATTATTGACCATTTTTAATATTTGGTTTAAAAAGGGAAAAAGAGACCTGACAGTTTTTCAGAAAAACAGCGGAAGGCCTCAGGCAACAGGGTCCGGGAAAACTGTCATTCCTGACAAAAATGACATGCCCACATTTTTTTCAAGGTTAGGCATAAAAAAAGCGGTCAGGATCTTTTGACCGCTTTCCAACGTGATGGTTCAGATTATTTTTTGAATTCCGCCCGGATGCGTTTCTTGTCGATCTTCCCAACGGAGGTTTTGGGGATGGCATTTACAAAATCAATCCTTGAAGGAAGGGACCATTTGTTGATCACCCCTTTATCGACAAATTTCTGCATGTATTTTGTCAGGGCTTCCGCCGTGATCTCCGCCCCTTCTTTCAGCACCACGAGGGCATAAGGCCGTTCTGACCATTTGGCATCGGGAATGCCGACCACGGCCACTTCAGACACGTGCTGGTTTGTGCTGATCAGGTTTTCGAGTTCCAGCGAAGAAACCCACTCCCCTCCCGTTTTGATGACGTCCTTAATCCGGTCGGTGATGGTGAAAAAGTTTTCTTTGTCGACGAAAGCCACATCCCCCGTATGCAGATAACCGCCTTTCCACAGGTCCTGGCTGCGTTCTTCTTCTTTGTAATAAGCCTGGGTAAGCCAGGGGGAGCGACATACGATCTCACCCACCGATTCACCATCGGCGGGCAACGGTTTCATCCTTTCATCCACGACTTTCATCTCCACAAGCGGAATGGGAATTCCGGTTTTGGTGCGCACAGCCACTTGATCGTCAATTTTCAGTTCTTTCTTTTTGTCGTCAAGATAGGTCAGGGAGAGGATGGGGCAGGTTTCGGACATCCCATAGCCTGTGATGACGTCGATTCCAAGCTCAAGCGCTGCTTTGGCAAGTCCGGCCGGCAGCGCGGAGCCGCCGATGACTACTTTCCAGTGGCTCAGATCCACCGCCTTGGCCACGGGGCTCGAAACCAGCATGTGCAGAATGGTGGGCACACAATGCGAGAAAGTGACTTTTTCGGTCAACAGCAAACGCAGCAGCATTTCGGGCTCGTATCGGCCCGGATAAACCTGCTTCACGCCGATCAGGGTTGCGATATAAGGCACACCCCACGCATGAACGTGAAACATCGGTGTGATGGGCATGTAGACATCCCCCGACCGAAAGCGGCACACAGCATCGTAACTACCGAACACCAGGGCGCCTGAGAGGGTGTGCAGGACCAGCTGCCGGTGGGTGAAATACACAGCCTTCGGGTTTCCTGTTGTTCCGGTGGTATAGAACATGGTGGCCACGGAATTTTCATCAAAATCCGGAAACTCATACAGGTCACTGGCTCTTGTCATCAAGTCTTCGTAGTAGCCCGAAACAGGCACCTCCACTTCCGGAAATACCGCCTCATCACTCATGAGAACACAAGGTACAGAAACTTTCAACCGGCTTTTAATGCCTTTCAGCAGCGGCAGGAAATCCGTGTTGGTGAACACGATCTTATCCCCGGCATGGTTCATGGTATACAACACCTGGTCAGGCGAAAGCCGATAATTAACGGTATGCAACACCGCACCGATCATGGGAACGGCAAAGAAAAGCTCCAGGTACCGCGGGGTATCATATTCCAATACCGCCACGGTGTCGCCGGCCCCGATTCCCAGCGTCTCCAGGACATTGGCCAGTTTCCGGACCCTTTTGTTCAGTTCGAGATAATTGTAGCGTGAAATGTCGCGGTAAACGATTTCATTTTCCGGATTGTACTTCAGTGAGTCATTCAGTATCCGTTTGATCAGCAAAGGAAAAGCATAGGCTTCGTCCGCCGAGGGCAAGATCTTTGTTTTGAGCATAGCGGTAAATATTATGGTTTGAATATTTCAATATATTCAGGATGAGCGCAATAATACGCCCCGTTTCCGCAGGGCCATCAACAAATTTAGGAAATTAAATGTTTTAAATGAAGGGGATGAATAAAATTCACAAATATTAACGGAGATAGGGCCGGATG
>JBJKPL010000149.1:0-4203 GCA_046706345.1 Candidatus Sulfidibacterium sp. | reverse complement strand
ATGGATGGTGGGTGATATTTTCGGGGCCCCACTGGCTGTGGAAGGAATCGTAGCCTTTTTCATTGAAGCCACATTTTTTGCCGTCATGTTCTTTGGATGGAACAAGGTAAGCAAAGGATTTCACCTGACTTCCACCTGGATGGTGGCCATCGGTTCTAACCTATCGGCCTTATGGATCCTGGTGGCCAATTCCTGGATGCAGAATCCCGTCGGGATGCATTTCAACCCGGTTACCGCCCGGAACGAGATGGTGAATTTCTGGGCCGTGTTGTTTTCCCCCACCGCCATCAACAAATTCCTGCATACGGTTTCTTCATCGTATGTGCTTTCCGCCATTTTTGTGCTGGGCGTCAGTGCCTGGTTTCTGCTGAAAAACCGGAATTTGAAACTGGCCAAGAGAAGTGCCGTAGTGGCTTCTACCTTTGGTCTGGTGGCCATCGTATTTACCATTTTTACCGGTGACGGATCGGCACGGGAAGCCTATCGGGTACAGCCCATGAAATTCGATTCTTTCGAAGGACTCTACTACGGGGCAAAAGCCGCTCCCCTGATCACTTTTGGTATTTTCGACACCCATCGTCCCACCATGGAAAACCAAAATCCCAAAGTCTTTACCAACAAATTTGAGGTCCCAAAACTGCTTTCGCTGATGGCTACCTTCAATCCAAATTCCTATATCCCCGGGATCAATGATTACATCAAAGGAAACAAGGAATTGGGAATTGTGTCGTACAGCGACCGGATCAAAATGGGGCAGACGGCCCTGGCAGCGCTCAAAACTTATCAGGCAGCGCGTCAGGAAAAAAATGACAGCCTGGCTTCTGCCAGCCTGAAGACTTTCCAGAATAATTACAAATATATGGGGTATGGTTATTTCAAAGATCCGTACAACCTGATCCCCAACGTTCCCCTGGTATTTTATTCCTTCCACGTGATGGTTGGATTGGGAATGCTGTTTGTGGTCCTTTTTGTGCTGGGTCTGATTTATTCCACCAAAGACAACCTCCATACCAAACGCTGGTTCCTCTATGCCGCGCTGTGGACCATTCCTTTTGCCTGGCTGGCATCAGAAGCCGGGTGGCTGGTCAATGAAATGGGCCGGCAACCCTGGGTGATCCAGAACCTGATGCCCACCCGGGCCGCACTTTCGAACATCAGTTCTTCTTCGGTGATGATCACTTTCTTTTTGTTCGGAGTCACTTTTACGATCCTTTTGATCGCCGAGATCAGGATCATGCTGAAACAGATTAAACAACTTAATGAAGGAGGGCACTAGTCATGTTTGGAAATTTATCACATCTCGCATTACAGGAATATTGGTGGGCCATCGTTTCATTGCTGGGTGGCATCCTGGTGTTTTTGTTCTTTGTCCTGGGAGGACAAACCCTGTTCTATCGACTGGGCAAAACAGATACCGAAGTAAAAATGCTGGTTAACTCGCTGGGGAGAAAGTGGGATCTCACTTTCACCACGCTGGTTACCTTCGGCGGCGCCGCTTTTGCATCCTTCCCCTTGTTTTACTCCACCAGTTTCGGTGGCGCTTACTGGGTATGGATCATCATTCTTTTTGCCTTCATCCTTCAGGCTGTTTCATATGAATACCGCTCAAAAGCAAACAACTGGCTTGGGACCAAAACCTTTGACACTTTTCTTTTCCTCAACGGACTGATTGGCACCGTGTTCATCGGGACCGCCGTGGCAACGTTCTTTACCGGATCTTTGTTCTCGGTCAACAGTATGCACCAATCCTTTTGGCAATCTCCTTACCGGGGATTGGAGCTGGCCCTGAATTTCAGTCGTTACGCCACCTACATCAATTTGTCACTGGGTTTGGCGGTCTTCTTTCTTTCAAGGGTGCTGGCTTCCATGTATTTTATGAACAACATCAGTGATGATGCCCTATTCGAAAGAAGCCGGAAGGCCATTTTGAACAACGCCATTCCGTTTCTGATATTCTTTCTGTTTTTTCTGGTCAACATTCTGGTAATAAACGGTTTCAATTACGACCCGGTTACCCTGGCCGTGAATTTGGAGCCCTTCAAATACCTGCACAACCTGCTGGCCATGCCGGTGGTTCTGATCCTGCTGTTGCTGGGTGTTGTCCTGGTACTTTGGGGCATTGTCCGCGGGGTATTCTTCGCCGAAAAATGCGGAAAAAGAGCCATCTGGTTTGCCGGTGCGGGAACCATCATCACGGTATTTTCGCTGTTGCTGACGGTCGGATATCACCATACGGCGTTCTATCCTTCCATTTATGATCTTCAAAGTTCGCTGACGATCCAGAATGCATCCTCCAGTCACTATACGCTGACGGCCATGTCCTATGTATCGTTGCTGGTCCCCTTTGTGATCGCATACATCTGGTATGTCTGGCGTTCGATGAACAAAACCGACATCACCGCAAAGGAAATGGAGGAAGATCCGCATGCTTATTAACCTTGTGTTTCATCTAACTTAAAAGTTATGTATACAACAGAAATCATTTGGTTCCTTACCTGGCCCGTTTTGATCTGGTTTTCTTACAAGATGGTCAGGATTGCCGTGAAAAAATTCGAGCAATCGGAAAAAAATTCTCAGTAAGGATCCCATGTATAAAAGAATCAATTTCATGCTTAAAAAGGCTTCGATCGTTTCGGTCGGGGCCTTTTTCTTATCCGGATATTGCGATTTCCAATATCTTTGTTTGAAATAATCTCGGTCATTTCATGAACAACAATTTATACTATGCGCCCGAAATTACGGCTCCTGATTTCTGCCTGAACGCGGATGAATCCAAACATCTGGTCCGGGTGTTGAAAATGAAAAACGGTGATATGCTTCGCTTTACCGACGGAAAAGGCACGCTATACACCTGTAAAATCCTGGAAGACAATCCTAAAGGAGTCCGCCTCGAAGTCATGGAATCGGAACCCGGATCGGACCGAAGGTCTTTCTTCCTTCAGATTGCCGTGGCCCCCACCAAAAACATCAACCGTTTTGAATGGTTCCTCGAAAAGGCAACGGAAATCGGCATCGACCGCATCATGCCTTTTGTTTCGGAACATTCGGAAAGAAAAGACATCAAAACCGACCGGTTGAACCGGGTGATCACGGCTGCCATGAAACAATCGCTGAAATCCTTTCATCCCCACCTGGATGAAATCATGAAATTTTCCAAGTTGCTGGAGCTTCCGTTTGAAGGGAAAAAGTTCATTGCCACCCTGGAAAATGAAGAAACGCCGGAGCTCTCCAAAGCCTGTCTGCCCGGAGAAAATGCCTGGATCCTCATCGGTCCCGAAGGGGATTTCAGTCCGAAAGAAATCGAGCGTGCCAAATCCCATGGTTTTGTTCCCGTGAAATTGGGTCCCTATCGGCTGCGTACCGAAACCGCCGCCATCGCAGCCTGCCACACCGTCAACCTGCTGAATTATTAGGTACGGGAACAAGACTTTTCTTTTTATATTTGGGCATCATGAAACAGTATGATGTCATCATTGTCGGTGCGGGTCCCGGCGGCTTACGTTGTGCGGAGGCCCTGGCGCCTTCGGGTCTCAGTATTCTGGTGCTGGAAAAAAAACCCGAAATCGGATTCAAAGTCTGCGCCGGAGGGGTAACGCGAAAAATATTCAGGGTCCTTGACCTGCCGGAAACAATGATAGAACAAAAAATCAGTGCGGCGACACTTTCTTCACCCGGACAAACACTGAATTTCCAGCAGGAACATCCTTTTGTGTATACCCTGGACCGGATGGCCCTGGGCCGATGGCAGGCCGACCATCTGAAAGATACCCAGGTGGAGATCCGGACCGGAGCACAGGTTACCCAAATCGAAAACGACACTGTGGAGGTGAATCGGGGGGAGAAAATCGGCTATCGCTATCTCGTGGGAGCCGATGGGCCCGCTTCCCTGGTGAGACGTTATTTGAAAATCCCGATCAAAAAAAGAATTGTCACTTTTCAGTATCTGATCCCCCGAAAGGGAGCAAACCGACTGGAGGTTTTTCTGGATTCCCGCTATTTTCACTCCGGCTATGCCTGGATCTTTCCACACCGCGACCACCTTGCCGTAGGCTGCGGTGTAGACCCCAAAAAAATGGCTCCCGCCGAACTGAAAACCCATTTTCACCTCAGGCTCAAAGATAAGGGATTTGATATTACAGAAGCGGAATTCCAGAGTTTTCCACTTTAATACGATTAGAGGGGCGTCCGGTTCATCAACATTAT
>JBJKPL010000148.1:0-6305 GCA_046706345.1 Candidatus Sulfidibacterium sp. | reverse complement strand
CGGTGAATTGCTTGGAGATGGAGCCCAATTTGAAAACGCCGTCCGTCGTCATGTCGACGTTCAGCTCCAGGTTGGCTTTTCCGAAGCCCTTTTCGTATAGAATCTTGCCGTCTTTGGCCACGAGCACGGCAACGCCCGGTTCATTTTCCGGATATAGGGCGGAAACATATTGGTCGATCTGTTTTTCCGTGTTCTGGGCCATGACCACGCCCGACGGGAAGAGGGTGAGTGCCAGCCCTAACAAGGCCAGGCAGATGCTGTAGTTTTTCATGAGGTTTCATTTTTGAGTTAGAGGTAATCAGGACGTTCGCTTGCATACGGGGTTACCCTTTATTTTTTTCGCAATAACATGTTCTACAACCCGATACAAAGACCAAACACAACCTAAAGATAATTCAAATTTCTCACAATTCCTAACCCCGTGTCTGAAAATAACCCGCGGATCGGGATTTGAAATCCCGTTCCTGGGAACGAAGAGATTGCAAATCCGCAGGTGGTTTGATTTTTCCGCATCAACCCCACCTTTCCTGAAATTTTATAAAAAAAACTTGCGCAACCGGATTGTTGCATTTATATTTGCAACCAATTAGTTGCACAAAACAAATTTTACCTTATGAAACGTGACATTTTTCAAGCCCTTGCCCAACCCACCCGCCGGGCCATCCTGGTGCTGATTGCCGCCCATTCGTTGACACCCAACGCGCTGGCAGAGCATTTCCACACATCGCGGCAAGCGGTGTCCAAACATGTTCGGGTGTTGACGGAAGCACAGTTGTTGCATCAGGAGAAATCGGGCCGGGAGATCTATTATCATTTTAATCCGGATAAAATGAAAGAAGTGGACCATTGGCTGGAACAATTCAGAGATCTGTGGGAAAACCGTTTTGATCAGCTGGATCAGTATTTACGTCAAACCAAAAACAAAAAATCATGAAGAACAATGATAAAATATTGTTTTCCGTCGATAAGGAAAACAAAAAAATACACGTCGAAAGAGCCTTTGCCGCTCCGCTATCCACCATCTGGAATGCCTGGACCGACAGCACGATTTTAGACCAGTGGTGGGCACCGAAACCTTGGAAGGTCCGGACAAAAGTCATGGATTTCAGAGCCGGCGGTCGTTGGCTGTATGCGATGGTAGGCCCTGAAAATGAAATGCACTGGTCGCTGGTAGAATTCATTGCCGTGGAAACAGAGAAAAGTTTTTCGGCGTGGGACAGCTTCTGCGATGATGAGGGACATCCCATGCCGGGCATGGGACGCTCGAAATGGACCAACCGGTTTCGCGCCACAGAAACGGGGACCCAGGTTTCCATTACGATGGAATTTGAACACCTCGCCGATCTGGAAAAGATCGTTGCCATGGGCTTCCAGGAAGGCCTTACCATGGGCATGGAAAATCTGGATGCCTTGTTGGGGATCTGAACAACCTGAACTTTATTATAACTCCCGTCGCAACATGCCGCGGGAGTTTTTTCTATTGTGAGTTAGAGGACAATTTCCTGGAGAAATTCCTAAATTCGTGGTTTACAAACCCAAAATCAATGGACCATGGCTACGAATTACATTTTCCACAGCACCTGTTACGACCGCGAATTGCTAAGAAAAGAAGAGATCTGCCTGAATGAAAACCACATTGATTATCAGGTGGAGATCAAAGAAAGCCGTCGACAGGCCCGGGCCCCGCTGGCCGGTTTTTTCGAAGGGGACATCCGAATCAATGAAAGAGATTACGACAAAGCCGACCTGCTGCTGAAAAAGATTATTGAAAGATTCTCCTGAGGGGAGGGACGGTGGGCTTCCTCAAAATCCTGCCATCGTACATCCTTACATCTTACCTCCTTACAGCCTAACGTCCGAACGTTCAACGCAGCCGGGATGGAAGCGGCAGCCGGTGGCGGCGCGGGCCGATGGGCTGTCTGGCGGCCGGGGCGACCGGCGGAAGCCCCCGGCAGGCGGTTACGGAACACGGCCTGCGGCGACGGCGCTACAGCGGACAGCCCGAAAAGCTGCCCAAAAGAATCAAATAAAAATCTCGGCGGACTAGCCCCGGTAGATCATGTAAAAGGTCATGGAGGTGAGGGTGATGAGGGTGGCGAAACCGTAATAGATGAGGGCGTATTTGAATTTATTCCGGTCGGAGTGCGATTTGGAGGTGAAGATCTTGCCGATCTGTGCCAGCACCACGGCAAAGAGCATGACGCTGAAGTGCTCCACGGACCAGAAGCGCAGGGACATGATGTGGCTGACTTCGGCGGCGGAATTCATCTGAAAGCGGTTGGCGGGCATCATCAAATAGAGGGTGACGCCCAGGAAAAGGCCCAGGTACAGCAGGATGATGAAGGCGTTTTCGAGGTAAACATATTCGCGGGTGTACACCTTGGTGCGGTTGAAGGTGCCGCGAAACAGAAAAAACGTCAGTATCAGCGACACCAGCATGAACAGGGCGCTGGTCCAGATGTGGATATTGAGGATGACTGCGTACATTCTTTTAAGCTTGGTCAAAAGTAACCAATTGATTTTACCGGGCCTTTCATTTTTAAAGTTTTATAATTCCGGTGTGCGCCGCCCGAAAAATTTCTAATTCGTACCTTTGTAAAAAAGTATATCCGAATGAATGAGAAGAAGCAGGAAAATCTCGACATCTTACCTTTGATCCGGAAGCGCTGGAGTCCAAGGGCTTTCAGCGCGCAGGAACTGCGGGAGGATCAGATCCTGAGCCTGCTGGAAGCGGCGCGGTGGTCGCCGTCGGCATCCAACGAGCAGCCGTGGCGGTTTGTGGTCGGGCGCAAGGGGGATGAAAAATACGGGAAGATCTACCAGGCCCTGGACGACTGGAACAAGAAATGGATCCGGGAGATCCCGCCGGTGCTGGTGTTGAATCTGGCAAAAAAACACACCATGCACAGCGGGCGTGTGAACCCGACGGCGCAGTATGACCTGGGGCAGGCGGTGTTTGCCATGGTGCTGGAGGCCTTTCATCTGGGGCTGGTGGCCCATGAGATGAGCGGTTTTGATCATCCGAAGGTATTGGAGCTGCTGGGATTACCGGATGAATATGAGCCGGTATCGGTCACGGTCTTCGGTTATCAGGGTGATGACAAAGCGCTCCCCGAGAATTATTACAAGCAGGAGCACCGGGTCAGGGAACGCAAACCCCTCGAGGACCTGTTATTATAAATTACAAATTCCTATTCAGAACATCATGAAGATTTCCGGCCCCATTAAAAAAGCCCCGTTGCTGGCGATGTTTACCGCCTTTGCCTTTGTGCTGACTTCCTGTGGACAGAGCCACCGGTCGCAACAGAAGCAGGCGGAAGCGCATCATGTCAAAGCAACGCATATGACGCCTGATTTCAATGCCGACTCGGACTATGCCTATACGGCAAAACAGGTGGCCTTCGGACACCGTGTGCCGGGGACGAAAGCCCATGGGGCCTGTGAAAAGTGGATCGTAAAAAAACTGAAGCAATGGAGCGACACGGTGATCGTGCAGTCTTTTGAGGCCACCACTTATGACGGGGTGAAGCGTCAGGGGCAGAACCTCATCGCTTCGTTCTCGCCGGGCAATCCGAACCGTATTTTGTTGCTGGCGCATTGGGATTCGCGACCGTTTGCCGACCACGACCCGGATCCTTCGAAATGGCATCATCCCATCGATGCGGCCAACGACGGCGCCAGCGGTGTGGGCGTGCTGATGGAAATGGCGCGGCAGTTTCATATGCATCATCCCGGCATCGGGGTGGACATCGTATTAACGGATCTGGAAGACTGGGGACCGCCGGCCTTTGACCGCAATCCCGGCAAGGAAAGCGACTGGGCGCTGGGCGCTCAGTACTGGGCCCGTCATCCGCAGGTCCCCGGCTATTCGGCCAAATTCGGCGTATTGCTGGACATGGTGGGGGCGAAAAACCCCACCTTCCTGAAGGAATATTTCTCGATGCAGTATGCGGGTTTTTATGTGAACCAGATCTGGAATACCGCCGCGGGACTGGGCTATGACAACTACTTCGTGAACAAGAACGGTTTTTCCATCGACGACGACCACATCTTCATCAACAAAATTGCCGGCATCCCCACGGTGGACGTCATCCAGCAGGACGGCAGCAGTCCCAGCGGCACGTTCTGGAAATACTGGCATACGTCGCACGACACGATGGACAAGATCGACAAAAATACGCTGAAGGCCGTCGGCCAGGTGATGCTGACGGTGGTTTACAACCAGTAACGGGTCATTACCGCACAAAACCGGCCGTCTGTTCCTGATTCCAGGGCTAGACGACCGGCTGCGACTAAAATTTATCCCAAATTTTATTTCAGTTTTCTTTCCAGGATGTTGGAAGCGATAAACCAGAGCAACAGGGAAATCAGGTAAATGAGGATGCCGTACATCGGGCAGATCATCGAGACGCGGAGCCCGGAGGCCAGCACGCCGGGCGAAATCCCGCCTGCCTCCGCGATGAACTTCAACGCCATCGACAGGCCGATGAGTTGTCCCAAAAATCCCGTTACCAGGGCAAACAATCCGACCGCTCGGGCATACTTGAGTTTTCGAAGGGCTGTTTCGAGGTTCGGGGATTTACCGGAATAGGCCACAATAAAATGGTAAATGATCCAGGCCACCATGATCACCAGCAAAATGGACAAGAGCCCCATAAATCCCGGGCCGCCTTGGTAAAAAAGTTCTCCTAATGTTTTCATGATCTTAATTTTTGATGAATACTGATGCGAAATTATAGCGAACAGGGGCACAATTCAAGGTCGAATCCGGTTCTAACCGGGTTGTCTGTCGACCGGCTCTTGCCGAAATGGTTTTTTTCACGAATTTAGTGGAAAATTTGTAGGAACATGAAGATAAAATCGTCCGATCCGTTGTATCACATTCTTTACATTCTTCTTGTCATTCTTGTTTTGACGCTGGTTTTCGGACTGTCGTGGGGCAACAATCAGGCAGCTTTTTATTTTATCTGCATGCTCCTTCCCGTGGTGCTGGGGACTTCCTATTTTTTTAATTATGTGCTGGTACCGCGGTTTTATCTGAAGAAGAAATATTTCCTGTTCGGGCTCTATACCCTGTATACTTTCATTATTTCCCTGTACCTGGAGCTCATCGTGTTGTTTTTATCGTTGATCTACCTGGGGAATTATAGTTTGGGCACCATGAACCCCCATGCTTCCGACACGATGATGCTGGCGGTGATCCTGTATTTGCTGGTCATGCTCGGTTCGGTATTATTGATGGTTCGCCAGATCCGCGAAAAACAACAACTCATCCGGCAGCTGATGGAAGAGAAGGAAAAAATGGAAAAGGCGTTCCTGGAAGTCATGTCAAACCGGAAGGTGACGAAGATTCCTTATGATGACATTCTTTACATTGAAAGCCTTGGGGATTATATCAAAATAAACACCCAACATGAGGAAGTTGTTAGCAAGGAAAAGATCAGCCATCTGGCTTCCCGCCTGCCGGAAATGTTTTTGCGGATCCACCGCTCTTTTATCGTTAACCGGGAAAAGATCCGCAGCATTTCTTACCAGGAAGTTCAGGTCGGGGAGGTAAATCTGAACATCGGGCGCAGCTATCGCGAAGCCGTTCGCGAGGCGTTAAAAAGTCCTACTATTCTGGTAAATTAGTCATTTTCCTTGATCCTTCTTCCTGTCTTACAGATGGCCTTCCATTTTTCTAAGACATCACAAAAAACCGGGCCGTTCATCGTATTTAAAAAAATTCCCTAACTTGGACCCGGATAACCAAAACCTAAAATAAACCAGGCCCCTATAAGACTCACTTTAATGCGATCATTCAATTAGGATTAGAAGAATTTCTGTCTGCAGCCCTGTGCATGCCGCTGGCAGAAAAAAGGAAAGAAGAAGGTTTTTCAGGGGCAGGAAACATTTTAACCCTTTAAAGCTTCGTTCACCATGAACAAGAAAAAACCAGACAAAAAATCTCGCAAAAAAACGAGATTTTCATCCGGGTGGTTTTTAATATTTTATGTTCCCATCCTGATATTTTCATTCTTTTACGCCTATAACAAAACCTTTGATCCAAAGGTCGACCTGGGTGGTGACAACGCCTCGTATTATATTCTGGGAAATGCCCTAGCCACCGGACAGGGATACACGAGCATCCAGACCAAAGAAAAAATTGCCAACACCCATTTCCCTCCGGGCTATCCCCTGATCATTGCGGGCGTTTCGAAACTTTTTTCGAGCAACATGATTTTTATCAAAAAAGTCAATGGGTTGCTTTTCTTTTTATCCTTGGGATTGTTGTTTCTGGTGATTTTCAAACTCACCGGAAATTA
>JBJKPL010000147.1:0-3466 GCA_046706345.1 Candidatus Sulfidibacterium sp. | reverse complement strand
AACTCCCTGTTCCTGGTTATCCCCATGTTGTATTCCTATTTTATGAAAGTTTTTCTTTTCCACCAGGTCAGCAGGGAAAGCAAAAATACCGTGGCTTCCAAACTCGGGATCAATCCGTTTTTTTACGAGGAATACCGCACTGCAGCCGGAAACTATCCGCCCGAGAAACTTAAGGAGATCGTGGCACAGCTGCACGATCTGGATCTGAAATGCAAAGGGGTCGGCCTGCGGGATTCGACTTCCTACGGCCCGTTAAAGGATTTTACGCTTCAGGTATTATCCTGAGGACACTCATCCGAACATCTGCCGGATGAGCCCGGCGTACTTCTTTGAAATAAATTCCCGCTTCAACTTCAGGTTGGCCGTGATCTCACCGGTTTCGATCGTCCATTCGTGATCGAGCAACTCAAATTTCTTGATCTTTTCGGTATCGCCGAAGAATTTATTGTACTGGTTGATCTCTTCCTTGAAACGGCTGAGGATCTCAGGATGTGAAATGATGTCGCTATTGCCGGTAAAGGCGCACCCTTTTTGTTTACACCAGCCCTGGAGATATTCAAAATCGGGAACCACCAGTGCAGCGGCAAATTTCTGGTTTTCGCCCACCACCATGATCTGATCAATAAAAGCCGACTCTTTAAATTTGTTTTCGATCAGGGCGGGGGAAATATATTTTCCCATGGACGTTTTAAAGATCTCTTTCACCCTTCCGGTGATCTTCAACATGCCGTCTTCATCCACGACGCCCACATCGCCCGTATGCATCCAACCGTCGACGACTGTCATTTTGGTCATTTCCGGGTCCTTGAAATAGCCCACCATCACGTTATCGCCTTTCACCAGGATCTCTCCCGTTTCGGAGATCTTCACCTGAACATTCCGTACCGGCGGACCCACGGTGCCGATCTTGCGCTTTCCTTTTTCGAACGTATTGCAGGAAATCACCGGTGCGGTCTCCGTCATGCCGTAACCTTCCACAACAGGGATGCCGGCGGCGTTGAAAACCCGGGCCAATCGCGGCTGCAATGCGGCGCCTCCGGAAACCACGGCCCGCATATTACCTCCCAGTGCTTCACGCCATTTGGAATAGATCAGTTTATCATAAAATTTCCGCTGTGCCAGGAAAATAGGGTTCTTTATGTCGTAATCATATTTGTTTCCCAGCGAAACGGCATTAAAAAACAAGGTCTTCGCAACCGGACTCAGGTCGCGGCCTTTGGCCATGATCTTGTCATAAACTTTCTCCAGCAGGCGGGGAACCGTGGTCAGCACATGCGGCTTCACTTCCTGGATGTTGGCTGCGATGGTTCCCATGTTCTCGGCGTAATAAATGGAAACGCCCAGATAGAGCAAAATATAAATATTCGTACGTTCAAAAACATGACATAGAGGAAGATAGCTTACCACGCGGCAATGCTCGTCCACCGGAAAAATATGGTAAAGGTTGAGGACATTGCTCATGATGTTTTTATGCGAGAGCATCACGCCCTTGGGCAATCCGGTTGTTCCGGAAGTGTAGATAATGGAAGCGTTGTCCTCGGGATAGACCGTAGCGCGTGACTCTTCCAGCAACAGCTCGTTGGCATGGGACATCCCGAAATCGATGAGTTCTTCCAGGTGCGCCACATCGTCAAAATGCTTGAACGTGTACACTCCTTTGATATTGGGCACGTCGGGGACAATATGTTTGATCTTGCGATACAGCTCCCAGCCCGAAACAAAAACATACAGCACTTCCGAATGTTCCAGAATGTAGCGGTAGTCGGTTTCGCTGATGGTGGGATAAATCGGAACATGGATCGCCCCGATCTGCAGGATGGCCATATCGATGATGTTCCATTCGGGCCGGTTGGGAGAAATGGTCCCGATCTTGTCGCCTTTTTTCACCCCCAGTGCGAGCAAACCATAGCTGATGTTGTTGACCATTTCGCGAATGGTTTTCAGATCGTACTTCACCCATTCGCCATTTACCTTCCCGGCGAGCACATCCTCTTTCGGTTGAAAAGATTGCTCATAGTGGTCCAGGAGGTCAAACAGTCTGCGTACCTTCATTGTCAAGAAATTAATTATATATAAGCTTCAAATCCTCTCCCTTGCGGGAAAGCTTTGATTACGAAAGCTCCTTATGAAAGACCCCGGCGCTGGCCTGGGCCGTCGGCATGATGGTCAGGTCGTTGATGTTCACGTTGGCGGGCAGCGTGGTGACAAACCAGGCTACTTCGGCAATGTCTTCGGGGTGCAACGGTTCAAAACCTTTGTAGACTGCATCGGCTTTTTCCTGATCCCCTTTGAACCGGACGACAGAAAATTCCGTTTCCACAGCACCCGGGGCGATCTGCGTCACTTTGATGCCGTGATGCACCGTATCGATCCGCATGCCTTTGGTGAGGGCATCCACCGCGTGTTTGGTAGCACAATAAACATTTCCGTTGGGATACACCTCCTTACCGGCTATCGACCCAATGTTGATCACATGACCGCTGTTTCTACCGACCATGCCCGGCAATACGGCGCGGCTGATATACAACAATCCCTTGACATTCGTATCGATCATCCGTTCCCAGTCGTCGAGAACGCCTTCCTGCAAGGTACTCATGCCCACCGCCAGTCCAGCATTGTTGATCAACACATCAATTTTCGACCATTCGGAAGGTAAGGAGGCGATCGCCTGGGCAACTGCATCCTTGTCTCGGACATCAAAAGGCAACGAAAAAACCTGAACCGGATATTTCCGGGTTTTTTCGGTTTTAATTTCTTCCAGTCTTTCCTTGCGGCGCCCTGTGATGATCAGGTTGTAGCCGTTTTCAGCAAATTTCCGGGCGCAGGAAAGACCGATACCACTGGTCGCACCCGTAATAAGTACAATTTTCTGCATTGTTCATTTTTAACATCGGGGCGCTAAGATAACGAATTTTTAAAAAACCACTTTCTCCGATTTTGCTTTTCGTGAGTCGCTGATTTTAAATCATTTCAAAGGCAGATGATACTGAAAGCCCCCGAAGATCCAGATCCCCGGAAGGAGGACGCTGCCCATCTCATGATAAGGACGATTCAGCAGGTTGTTTCCTTGTAGATAAATTGAAGCATTTTTCAACGCATAACTGATCTTTCCGTTCAGCAAAAAGACCGTGGGATACGGCACCACCTTGGAACTGGCATAATCCAGGTAACCGCCGTTGCGCTTTTCTACGGAAAAAGTCCAACCGGCACTGAGTTTTTCCAGGATCCTGTGCTGGAGAAAAATTGTGAAATCATGTCTTAAATAATCCAGTGCATAAGCCGAAATATAGCCGGTGGAGCTTTTGTTGCTTTGCAGATAAGTGTAATTCACACGGATGCTTTGAATGAATTTTTGTTGTGGGTGATCGTTGTTGTAAACCGCCGACAACGCCAGTCCGTAGGTATTCAGTTTGGTCAGATTGCGACTTTCCCAGTTGGCCTGCGGATCTGTCTTCACCCAGTCGAT
>JBJKPL010000146.1:0-5952 GCA_046706345.1 Candidatus Sulfidibacterium sp. | reverse complement strand
CTTGCTCGTTTTCAATCCGCTTTTTATTTTTAATGTCGGCTTCCAGCTGAGCTATGCTGCCGTGCTGGGGATCCTGACTTTTTACTTTCCCCTCTATCGCAGTGTTTATTTCCGGTACAAAATATTCGATGTGCTTTGGGCGGCCCTGGTGGTTTCGTTTTCTGCCGAGCTGGGGGTTTTTCCCCTTGCGGTCCATTATTTTCACCTGTTTCCCGTTTACTTCCTCCTGACCAACCTGCTGGTCTTTGCCCTCGCCTATTTGATCCTGAGTTCCGGTATGGCACTGCTGGTATTTTCCTGGATCCCTCCGATGTCAAAGATCCTGGCCATCCTGCTGAACACCTTCCTGGGAAGCTTAAACCGCATCGTGAATTTCGTATCCGGGCTGCCACAGGCACAACTGCAGGATCTGTACCTCCCCTGGTCCCGGGTGCTCTTGTTTTATCTGATCCTTGTGCTGCTCTATTTCCTGATCTTCCGGAAAAAGACCCGGCTGTTGCTTCCCGTGCTGGCCGTAAGCCTGCTGCTGCTGAGTTTGAACACCTTCCGGAAATACCGTCGATTGACCCGGGAGCAACTGGTAGTCTATGCCATCCCCTATCATTCGGCGCTGGATTTTATCCACGGCGACAAGCATCTGTTGCTGTCCGACTCGTCGGCGCTCAAAACCACCCTGGATTATCACACCGAAGAATTCCGCATCGCCCGGGGGCTGGAAAAGCAGGTAGCCTTCCTGGACACAACGGTAAATGTGCCGTGGCTCTTCTATCAGGACGGGCTGGTCCGGTTCGGCCCCCTCCGGTTTTTCATACTGGATCCGGCGGAAAACCATTTTCCCGGTTTGAAGAAGAAAATCGACGTGGATTATCTCATCTACCGCGGCTCCCGCAAGATCCCCCTGAAAGACATCCAGAAGTCCTTTCGCTTCCAAACCGTCGTTTTTGACGGTTCCGTCAGCCCTTACCGGGAAAAGATCTTAATAAAAAAAACAAAGAAACTGCACCTCAAATCAATTTCCCTTTTAAAATCAGGGGCTTTGATCGTGGAAAGAAAATAATCTTTTTGAAAAAATTATTTGCTCATTTAAAAAAACCCAGTATTTTTGCACTCCGATTTAACGGAAGTTCATTCAATCCTGGTCCGGTAGTTCAGTTGGTTAGAATACATGCCTGTCACGCATGGGGTCGCGGGTTCGAGTCCCGTCCGGACCGCTCAACAAAAAAGGAAGCTCAAAAGGCTTCCTTTTTTGTTATGGCACATTTCGTTTGAATAATCTGGAGCAAGCGTCCGCTTGTGACAAGATTTACATGCGATTTTCCTTGCGGTGTCCTAAATGAGATCGCTTTCCCGACAGACCGGGACAGCCTGTCGGTTATCTCCGGCCTGCGCCGTATTTTTTTCTTTTTCGAAAACAAAAATTTTCAATACAAAGAACCGAAAATGTAGTACGAAGATCTAAAAATGCAGTACGAAGATCTAAAAATACATAACGAATACCTAAAAATACGATATGAATATCTGAAAATGGAATACGACCATCTAAAAATTCAATACAACTATCTGAAAATGCAATATGAAGATCATTTTCTACGATAAGCATATCTTTATTAAAACTAGGAAGATCTTTTTTCTTTGTAGACATACCTTTCTCACCTTTTTTTACAGGATAAATCAATTTTTCTAAAACCTTTAAACTTCAAATCATGTTACAGTACAATTTCAAGAGGATCTTTAAAGCCCGGGGCATTGGCAAACCCCCGCCTGGTTGTAGTTTGCAACTACGCTCAATTCAGGGCATGCCGGTCCAGTTTCTATTGCTCATTCGGATTTAGAATCCGAATGTTTCCGGGAATCAGGATTTAAAATCCTGCGGCCTAAAAACTTCCGGATTACAAATCCGGAAGAGCACAGGGTTAAGATTCTCACGTCCCGAATCATCGGGACTCAGAATTAAACGGTTTTTTTGTGGCTGTCGTGCGTTGCACCTGTCCGCTCCGCCTTTGGCGGAAACAATGACCAGTGTTCGTTCCCGGATGTGCGCAGGCCACCAAAAACGGTCCCGACAAGTCGGGATTTCTTTGGACGCCGCAAAGAAAGGAAGGGAATTCGGGACAACGTCGCGCTTCATCTCCTTGGCCATCCCATAACATTATTGCAAACTAATGTCACGCGTTACAAACGCGCGCCAGTCTATTGGAATAAATCCTCTTATTTCGTCACCAGGGTTCCGATCTTTTCGCCGGAAACGACTTTCTGCAGGTTGCCCGGTTTGTTCATGTCGAACACCAGGATGGGCAGGTTGTTTTCCTTGCACAGGGTAAAGGCGGTCATGTCCATCACCTGAAGGTTGTTCTGGTAAGCATCATCGAAGGTCAGCGTATCGTATTTGGTGGCGGTGGGCACTTTTTCAGGATCGGCGGTATAGATGCCGTCCACGCGGGTGCCTTTCAGCAGCACTTCGGCATGGATTTCCACGCCCCGCAGTGCGGCGGCCGTATCGGTGGTAAAGAACGGGTTCCCGGTGCCGCCGGCCAGGATCACCACATAGCCCTTTTCGAGATACTCGATGGCTTTGTGTCCGCTGATGGATTCGGAGATGGGGTCGATATACAATCCGGAAAGCAATTTTACCTTCAGTCCCTGTTTTTCCAGTTCTGCCTGCAGGGCCATGGAGTTGATCACGGTGGCCAGCATGCCCATGTAATCGCCCTGGACCCGGTCGAAGCCTTCGGCAGCGCCCTGCAACCCGCGGAAGATGTTCCCGCCGCCGATCACGATGGCCGTCTGGATGTTCTGGTGAACGATTTCTGTAATGTCGTTACAGTAAGCGGTAAGCGTTTCGGAGTCAATGCCGTAATTCTTTTTGCCCATCAGCGCCTCGCCGCTCAGTTTCAGTAAAATTCTTTTGTATTTCATGACCGTTGCTTTATCTTGTGAACCAGAGGAATAAAACCTTCCCTTCCGGATTTTGTTCAAAGAAGCAAATATAAGGCTATTCATGAAATGACCCAAAATAACCATAGAAAGTACACGACTTTTGTGAAACGTTGTTTTTGTCATCCTGAACGCCCGCCTGCCGGACGGGCAGGAAGTGAAGGGATCCCTGCCTGCAATCTTTTAACAGGCTGTCATTTCGATCCCGGTAAATCGGGAGAGAAATCCCCTGAGGAGCGAGGTTCGTCCTGAGGGGATATCTCCCTGCGGTCGATATGACAACATGTGTCCATCCAGCATGACAAAGATCCCATTCAATACACTCGGCTTCTGAAATCTTAGCCACAAAAAAACCGGGATCCCTTTCGGAACCCCGGTGGCAATTATTATAGAGAAAATTTACCCGTTCTCAGGACGGAGTTTTCTGACCGTGGCGCCAGTCTGCCACATTTCCGATTCGCGGATCTCGCGGAGCTCCTCGCTCAGCTTTTCGCGGTAATCGGGCTGGCGGTTGGCTTCGATGGTGATGCGGGCTTCGTTGCCGGTGGCCACGCTGTCGTACAGGTCATCGAAAACCGGAGCCACGGCGTCGCGGAAGCGGTTTTTCCAGTCCAGGGCACCGCGTTGTGCCGTGGTGGACGTGTTGGCATACATCCAGTCCATACCGTTTTCCCCGACCAGGGGCAGCAGGCTCTGGGTGAGCTCTTCCACCGTTTCGTTGAAGGCTTCCGAAGGAGAGTGTCCCTTGGAGCGCAGTTTGTTGTATTGTGCTTCCATGATCCCGGCGATGGCACCCATCAGCACGCCGCGTTCCCCCGTCAGGTCGCTGAAGACTTCTTTCTTGAAATCGGTTTCAAACAAATAGCCGGAGCCCACGCCGATGCCAAGGGCAAACACACGATCTTTGGCTTTGCCGGTGGCATCCTGGTAAATGGCATAACTGGAGTTGATGCCTTTTCCGGCCACGAAAAGCCGCCTCAGAGACGTTCCGGAGCCCTTGGGGGCGATCAGGATCACATCCACATCCTTTGGCGGGATGATGCCTGTCTGGTCGCTGTAGGTGATCCCGAAGCCGTGTGAAAAGTAAAGGGCTTTCCCGGGCGTGAGATGTTTCTTCACGGTAGGCCACTGGGCGATCTGTCCGGCGTCGGAAAGCAGATACTGGATGATGGTAGCCTTTTCGCAGGCTTCTTCGCTCTCAAAAAGATCTTTGCCGCGGGACCAGCCGTCAGCTACGGCCTTGTCCCAGGTTTTGGATCCTTTCCGTTGTCCGATGATGACATTGAAACCGTTGTCTTTCAGGTTGAGCGATTGTCCGGGTCCCTGGACGCCGTAACCGATCACGGCGATCACTTCCTCCTTGAGTACCTGCCGTGCTTTTTCCAGTGAGAATTCTTCGCGGGTGGCTACATTTTCTACAACGCCACCAAAATTGATTTGTGCCATGTTTACTGTGTTTATGTTAAATTTCAGAGTTAATACTTTTATTGATTACTGGCAGCATCCATCTCTTCGAGGTACTGCACCAATTCTTTCAGTTGTTTTGTGATCGCCACCCGTCCCGAACGGGCAAACTGCAGGATCCCGTAAGGACGCAGTTTTTCGAAAAGAATGCTGGTGTCGGCTTTGTGCCCCGTGCATTCAATGACGGCGTATTCCGGGGTGATCTCCAGGATGCGGGCGCCGTTTTCACGGACGATCTGTTCCAGGTTGACCTTGTGCATCAGTTCCTTGGTCCTGACCTTGTACAGGGCCACTTCCTCGTGGATGATCTCCTCGGGGGTATGGACAAAAACTTTCAGCACGTCGATGAGCTTTTCCATCTGGCCGGCGACTTTCGACACCAGTTCCTCGGAAGTGATGACGACGATGGTGATCAGATGGACGCCATGGACGGCGGATTCGGAGGCGGTGATGCTTTCGATGTTGATCTGCCTCCGCGTTAAAATGTTTGTTACCTGATTCAGCACACCGATGTGGTTCTCGGTAAACAAACTCAATGTGAATTCGCTATTCATAATGCATTAAGATTTTGAGGGGGCCAGCGTCACTTCAGAGACGGCTTTTCCCGGTTCCACCATGGGGAAAATATTCCCTTCTTTTTCTACCGAAACATCCAGCAGGAAGGCGCTTTCGGATGACAGCATCCGGTCAACGGCATCGTTCAGGTCCTTGCGGTCCACCACCTTTTCGCTTTGGATGCCGTAACCTTCGCCAATTTTCACGAAGTCGGGGTTCACCATCTCGGTGGCGGCATAGCGTTTGTTGTAAAACAGATCCTGCCACTGCCGCACCATGCCCAGGAAATCGTTGTTCAGCAAAACGACCTTGACCGCCGTATGGTACTGCAGGATGGTGCCCAGTTCCTGGATGGTCATCTGCAGACCGCCGTCACCCACAAAAAGGATGACTTCCTTTTCGGGACGGGCAATCTTGGCGCCGATGGCTGCCGGCAAGCCGAAGCCCATGGTGCCCATGCCTCCCGAAGTGATCAGGCCGTTGGGCTCGGCAAAATTGTAATACCGTGCCGCCGCCATCTGGTTTTGTCCGACGTCGGTTACCACAATGGCCTTCCCTTCGGTCTTTTTGGAGATCATCCGGATCACCTCGCCCATGCGGATCTTTCCTTCGCGGGGATTGGTCTCGCCTTTGATGACCATTTCGTTTTCGGTGAAATCCATGGCCTTGAAGGTCTGCAGCCAATGTACATGACTGGTTTCCTCCACCAGCGGGATCAGGGACTGCAACGCCTCGCGGGCATCGGCATTGATCTGGACATCCACCACCACATTTTTGTTGATCTCGGCTTTATCGATCTCGATGTGGATGATCTTTGCTTTTTTGGCATACTCTGCCAGCTTCCCGGTCACCCGGTCGTCGAATCGCATCCCGATGGCGATCAGCAGATCGGCATTGTTGGTATTGACGTTGGGGCCGTAGTTGCCGTGCATGCCCAGGAAGCCGACGTGCAACGGATGATCCGAAGGGAAAGAAGAGAGTCCCAGCAAGGTCGAAGCC
>JBJKPL010000145.1:0-2698 GCA_046706345.1 Candidatus Sulfidibacterium sp. | reverse complement strand
CATATTGCAGGGCGGGGTTTGGTGGTACGCCAACTGCGGATTCTCGCATCGCAGTTCCGTGTCCTTCGGACAGGAACGCTCTCCGAAATCCGCCCCGACAACATGTACCAACCGTTAACCACCAGTTTGAAAATGACCAAAAATTATACCCTTTGATAATATGAAGAATATAGTCGTTTATTATTTGGCAATTCTCCTTCCAACTCCATTGCTAATTTGGCTTTTAAAGACCAATCAGAATGATTGGTTTATGATTTTGTTATTAGTCTATGCTTTGCCCTATCGGACATTAATAGATGGGATGAGATTGATAAGTAAAAAATTAATGGGATGGAATGAGATTTGGAAATTGTTTATTCCAGGACAAAGACTTGAATACACCCGAGAATTGTATTTCAAAAAATAAAAATCCAATGGCCCACTTAGGAGGCTCCTAAGCCATCCGCCAGAGGCGGACGCGGTGCGGACTTAAAAAAGAAATAATTCCATCAGTGGTTTAGCACCTCCGGATTCACCACATTCTCCGGCTTGCCCTGGGCAAAGGCGATGATGTTCTCAAACGCCTGGGAGAAATAATATTCATAGCCGTTTTTTTCAACATATCCCATGTGCGGGGTACAGATCACGTTGGGCATTTGAAGCAGGGGATGCCGCGCATCGGTCACGGGTTCTTTTTCAAAGACATCCAGGGCGGCAAAACCGGGCCTGCCGGCATGCAGGGCATTCACCAGCGCCTGCGGTTCGATGAGCTCGGCCCGGCTGGTATTCACCAGCAAGGCATCGGGTTTCATCCGCGCCAGGTCGGCCGGTTTCACGACAGAGCGGGTGGTGTCCGTCAGCCTCAGGTGCAGGCTCAGAATGTCGGCCGAAGCAAAAAACTCTTCTTTTGAATCGGCGGCGGTGAAGCCGTCTTTCACGGCATTTTCCCTGGAGTTTTCGCTGCCCCAGACCATGACTTTCATCTCGAAGGCGCGGGCATAGGCGGCGATGCGTTTCCCGATCCGGCCATAGCCCCAGATGCCGATCGTCTGGCCCTGCAGTGCGCGGCCCAAATTGGTCTGCCACCGCCCTTTCTTCATCCCTTCGATGGCCTGCGGCAACTGCCGCCAGGCGCTCATGATCAGGTTCCAGGCGAGTTCCGCCGTCGCCACCGGCGAGCCTTTCCCTTCGGCCACCACCACCCCGTGTTGGGTGCAGGCAGCCACATCGATGTGCCGTGACACCTTCCCGATCTGGCTGATGAGCTTCAGCTTCGGCAGCCGCGACAGCAGTTCGTCGGAGACCCGGGTCCGCTCCCGGATCAGCACCAGGGCGTCGGCCTCTTTGAACCGCTGGGCCAACTCCGAAACGGAAAAGACCGTATCGTTATAGATCATCACCTCATGGCCCTGTAATAAGTTGAAGCAGTCCAGCTTCCGGACCGCATCCTGATAATCATCGGGGATAACAATGTTCATGATTTGTTGTTTTGACATTTACCGCGAGACCGGATCACCACCGGAACCCAGCCAGGCCTGGCTTTCCAATATTTCATTCACCGCATCTTCGTAGGCATCGAAGGTCGTGCATTTTTTGATCCGCGCGAAGGCTTTCACGGGTTGTTCAAAAGATTGCGACAGGTATGACCAGAACTCTTTCATCACGTTGATGGCCTGCAACCGGTCGTTCATTTTCAGGCGGTAGCCGGCATAGAGATCATCCACATATTTCCTGATCACGGCTTTTTTATCCTCCGGCCCGGGACTTCCCGGGATCTCCGAAGGCAAAAACGGATCCGCCAGCAAGCCGCGGCCAATCATCCAGGCATGGATCCCGGGAAACCGGTTTGTCATGGCCCTGAAATCCGCCACCGAAAAGATATCGCCGTTATACGCCACGGGGATCCTGCTTTGCGCCGCCGCCTGTTCGAACGCCTGCAGGTTCACGCCGCCTTTGTAAAGTTGCACGCCGATGCGGGCATGGATGATGAGTTCCGACAGCGGGAAATCATTAAAAACGGGCATCAGGGCCCGGATCTCTTCGGGGCTGTTGTAGCCCAACCGGCATTTTACCGAAAGCTTCAACGGCAGCTGCGGCACGGCTTCTTCCAGGATCTCACGCAGCATGCCGGGATAAGGCAGCATGCCGGAGCCTCGTTTCTTATGGGCTACCCTGGGAAAAGGACAGCCGAGGTTCCAGTTGATCTCGTCGAAACCCTTGTCCTTGCAATACGTTCCAAAATCGATGATCTCGCGGGCGTCCTTGCTGAGGATCTGCGGCACGACCGGGATGCGGTTGTGGTGCGTCTGTTCCAGCTCCCGGCTTTTCCTGGGACTGGCCGCGTCGTCGGCATGGGAAAAAAATGCCGTGAACAGCTTGTCCACCCCCGTAAAATGGCGCGTGTACACCTCACGAAACAGGTGTGTCGTGATCCCCTGGAAAGGGGCCAGATAGATCCGGTGGATGAGGGTTTCCAAGGAAATAAAATTTATGCCATCCCGATGGCGACGAAGGGATTGCTTTCCTTTTCCAGCCCGATGGTGGTGCTGCGTCCGTGGCCCGGATACACTATTGTGGCATCCGGCAGGACGAACAGTTTCTCCCAGATGCTTTTCTGCAACACGTCGTAGTCGCCGGTTTCGAAGTCCGTGCGGCCGATGCTTTGGTAAAAAAGCACATCGCCCACCACCACGAAGCCTTCTTCTTCGGCATACAGGCA
>JBJKPL010000144.1:0-3732 GCA_046706345.1 Candidatus Sulfidibacterium sp. | reverse complement strand
CCCGTGCATTGTAGACGTTCCACAGTTCCGGCCGTTGGTTTTTGGGATCCCACTGGTGGTATTTATCCCGGAAGGAAAAAATACGTTCCTTGGCGCGGCTCTTTTCCTCATCACGGCGGGCACCGCCAAAAGCGGCGTCGAATTTATGTTTGTCGAGTGCCTGCAGCAATGCCTGTGTTTTCATGATGTCGGTGTGCACCTTGGAACCATGGGTAAAAGGGCCCACACCGCTTTCGTAGCCTTTTTTGTTGTAATGAACGATCAGATCCCAATTGTTTTCCTTGGCATACTGATCGCGGAATTCTATCATTTCCCGGAATTTCCACTTGGTGTCGACGTGCATCAGCGGAAAGGGCACCTTACCGGGATAAAAGGCCTTTTCGGCCAGCCGTACCATCACCGAGGAGTCTTTCCCGATGGAATACAGCATCACCGGCTTTTCAAATTCCGCCGCTACTTCTCTGATAATATGAATGGACTCCGCTTCCAGTTCGCGGAGGTTGTTGATCGAATAATTCTGCATATTTTTTTTCTGAAAGGCAAAAATACGATTTCCCTGAAAAGGAGATCAAAAAATTCCGGATGCCACTAACGTGCGAACCACCAGCACGATACCAAAGACAAACAAACCGACGCCGGCCACTTTGTTGATCAGGTGCAGCACCTTGTCGGTGATGTAATTTTTAATGCGGGAAGCCAGGAAGACCTTGGTGGTGTCCACCAGCAGAAACATCAACAGGGTGCCGGAAAAGAACAGGATGATGTCCATGGTGGTGTTCATAAACGGCGTGGCCACACCCAGCACCACGGTGGGCCAGAACAACCATACAAAAGGATTGGCGATGTTCAGCAGGAAGCCTTTGAGCATGTACATGAGCACATGGGGTTCGTTGATGTTAATGTCTTCGTCTTCGCCGGTGATCTCGATCTTGTCGCGATAGGTAAAAATCCCGAAAAGGACCAGGATCACACCACCCACGACCCCCAGGATCTGGTATTTGTGCATGGTGTTCATGATCACGTGGGCGCCGATGATAGAGAGGCCCACCAGGACCAGATCGTTCAGGAAGACCCCCAGGGCCAGGATAAAACCCTTATAGAATCCCCGGTGGATCCCGGTTTGTATCTCGGCAAAAAATGCCGGCCCAAAGCCAAAAAACAGATCCAATGTCAATCCTAATGCGATTCCTTCTATCAGCGAATGCATGTTTCCTTATTTTTTAGTGTTTGCAAAAACTCTTCCCATTCGTCAATTCGTTCGTTTTTCAAAACCCGGGGAAATTTGTTGGCACTGCCCACTTTTCCTTTCTTCTCCATGTATTGCAGAAAGACATCAGGCGACAACACTTTCACGAAAACATTGGCGACGGCTTCCAGACGTTCCACCCGGTAGTCGTCGTTCAGGTTTTTCAGATGAAAGTCTATTTTTATTGCGGCATCTTATTCATCCAGCGGGTCGTCCCTACCCAGATACCACTGGTGCGCAAACCGACCGTTGTGACGGAAGGCAAAGACCGTAAATTCTTTGATTTCAACATTCAGATCCTGCTGCAGCAATTCGATGGCGCGGTTCATATTTTCCTGCGAAAGGTGTTCGCCGCAGATGCTCAGGAATTGTTTGGTACGGCCGGTGATCTGGATCTCCAGGGCGCTTTTGTTCACAAACCGGATGACATCCCCGATCAGATAACGCCAGGCTCCTGCATTGGTAGTCATCAGCAAGGCATAATCTGTATCTTCATCGGTTTCATTCAAAAACAAAGCGGTGGGATTCGGCCGCAGGTTCCCTTCTTCATCAAAATTTTCACTGTTGAAAGGGATGAATTCATAAAAGATCCCATTGTCAATGACCAGAGACATGGCCTTGCTGTCTTTTTTGTCCTGATACGCGATGTAACCCTCTGAAGCCAAATAGGATTCCTTGTACATGATCTGCTTGCCAAAGAGTTTCTCGAAGCTTTTCAGATACGGTTTGATACTAACCCCGCTGTGGACATAGACGCCGAGGTTCGGCCAGAGTTCGTGAATGTTGTTCAGATGGTATTCTTCAATGATCTTTTCCAGCAGGATCTGCACCCAGCCCGGAACCCCTACGATCACACCGATGTCCCAGGTCGGTGCCTTTTTCACCATTTCTTTCAGCTTGGTGTCCCAATCGTTGGTCTTGGAGATCCGCTTGCCGGGTTTGTAGAAATGCTGAAACCAGAAAGGAATACTCGCTGCGGTGATGCCCGAGAGATCGCCTTCGTAATAAGTCCCGTTATATTGCAGGTGGGTGCTGCCGCCGATCATCAGCATGCCTTTTTCGTAGAAATCCAGCGGAAAATCATGGCGCACCATGGAAACGATCTGCCGGATGCTGACTCTTTTGATGCTGCGCAACATGTCGCTGGTCACGGGAATATATTTGCTGGAAGCCTCCGAGGTTCCCGAACTCAAAGCGAAATATTTCACCTTTCCCGGCCAGGTGACATAGGGTTCGCCGTTCAGCGACCGGTACCACCAGTGTTTATAGATCCTCGAATAATCGTGTACCGGTACTTTTTCGCGAAAAGTCTCCAACACATTTTTTGAAGCCAGGATCTTTGTAAATTCATAATGTTCTCCAAAAGCCGTAAACTGAGCCTTCCTGAGCAGCCGCGTCAGCTGACGCTCCTGGGTAACGTCGGGTTTCACCCGGTTTTCCCTGAGCTCAAGCGGTTTGTTTCTAAGCGAATAGGCGCTTTTAATAAGGCTTCCCAGTAATGGCATGCGATCCTTTTTTTAGGTACTGCAAATATAGGAATAAATAACATAAGGCAGGAGGAAAGAGGCCCGGTTGCCGGGCCCAACAGGTTTGGATGCGGGCCGGAAAGACCCCGGTTCCGGAATGGGTTTTCTGTTGGTTTTTGCCCCGGCTAATCGCAGCATGTTTCGATCCCTTCGGCTTTTTCAAAGGCCTCGTGGCCCTCGGAAACGGAAAAATAGACCAGGGCGGCCGTGCCGGCAAGGTCGATGTAAGGGATCCTGAAAAGATACCACAAACCACTGGCTGCCAACAGTACCAGCGACATGTACAGGCATACGAGCGAACATTTTGCATCGGCAATGATGGGCGCCGACTGTAGTTTCTTTCCAACGGTAAGTTTGAAATAATATAAAAGCCCCATGGATACGATGGCAACCAGCGCAATGATCATCCCTGGCAGGGTGGACGCAGGCTGGTGACCGCCAATGGCATCCAGCACGCCGCTAATGACCAGCACGCCTGCCAGCACATAGAAACACCAGCCGGTGATCTTCAGCGCCAGGATCTCAAAACGGCTTTTGTCGGAAGCCGGATTCATTTTGATGCGGACCACCATCTGGGTGACCCCCAGGGCGGAAATCGTTTCGATGACACTGTCGGCACCGAAACCGAAAAGCGTCAGCGTTTCGCTTTTTAGGCCGAAAAACACCGAAACCAGGCCTTCGGCCAGATTATACACCACGGTGATGACTGCCAGCGTCAGCGCCCAGGAATAGAGTTTCCGGATCCGTTCCGAATGCGTTGTTTCTATGGGCTTGATCTCTTGCATTTTTCCTCCTTTGTTAATGCTCCGACAGATATTTGTCTGCGGTTATGATTTGAGCATAAGTGCCGCTCAGGGCGGCCAGAAAGGCCGTGTGAACATCGGCCGCCTTCACTTTTTTCCCAAGGATTTCCAGATCTTTTGTTGCACAGCCGTCTGCAAGGACGGTACAGGCAAATCC
>JBJKPL010000143.1:0-6443 GCA_046706345.1 Candidatus Sulfidibacterium sp. | reverse complement strand
AAGCCGCCGACCTGCTGTATCACTACCTGATCCTGCTGCAGGCCAAGGGCTATAAGCTTCAGGATGTCGCTGATGTGCTGGAAGGCAGGAATAAGAAATAAGCCTACTCCCCGGGAAGCCTGATCCTTGCTCTGAGAAAATCTTCAGGTCTTCTGCGGGGAGTTTTTTCGGGGAAGGAACCAAAGTTCAAAAGTTCAAAAGTTCAAATGTTCAAAAGTTTGAAGAGTTCGAAGTGTTTGAAGTGTTGGAAGGTTCAGTGGTACTTTGTTATAAGTTCTGAGTTTTGGTTTTGGAGGTTCCCTTGTCCGCCGCTGGCGTGAGGGGGTAGTGAAGTTCTTCTTTCCTTTCTTTGCGGCGTCCAAAGAAATCCCGACTTGTCGGGACCGTTTTTGGTGGCCGACGCACATCCGGGAACAGAAATGAAAAGTGAAAAATGAAGAATGAAGAATGAAGAATGAAAAGTGAAATATGTAAAAAGTGGCTGGCGCGCACCGGGATAAACCTTGAACAAACAACCTAAAACCTAAAACTCACACCCTTCCTTAAAAGCTGTATTTCAGCTTAAACCACAACATGTTATAGCCGTTAAAACGGGCAAAGAGGTCGCTGCCGTTGCCGTTGAAAAAGAGAGCCGACACGGTGATCTCCGTGTTGTCGGTGGCCCGGTAGGCAATTTCGGGCATGTAAATGAGGGCATGATTGTCTTTGATGTCGTGCCAGTTGGAGACCACCACCGCGCCGCTCAGCGGGGAAACCTTGAGTTTGTCGTTGAAGAACTTCTGTTCGTAGCGCAGGAAGAGGTAGTCGTTGAGGTTGCCGCGGCCGCGTTCGTTCACAAAGCCATGCAGGAACTGCACGTTCAGGTAGCCGTTGTTTTTAAAGAAATAATCCCCTCCGATCACATAGCGCACAAAGGCCTGCTTTTTCAATTCGACCGCATGCTGCACGGGAAAATAGATGTAATAGGGGGCCGTTACCCGGGTGGTCATCACCACCTGTTGCGCAGGCAGAAAGCAGGCCGCTTCGGCCCAGACGCCCACGCCGCCGATGTTCGCGGCCAGGTCGGCACCGAAGATATGATGCCGGTGATAAGACAGCGTGCTGTGGAGGGTGGCCCCGCCGGCACTATCCGAAAGTTCCACGAGGTTGTCCGTGACCATGGGCAGGCCGTCCCAGCCCCAGACATAGCTCAGGGAGAGATTCACCGTCCCGGCCATAAATTTGTAACGAAGACCCAGCGAGGTGCCTTGTTTCAGATTGTAGGCCGGCGCGTTGACCTGCGTGGTAAAATCCTGCAGCGTGAATGGCAAAGGCAGGCTGGCCGGGGAGGAAAAAACACCGGCAAAGAGGCCCACGGGCAGGTTGTCGGGGCGGAAAAAAGGCAGGTACACCGCCTGCAGCGAAGCGTTGGCGCTGAGCCAGTATTTCAGGCTGAGGGCATCGGAACCCCGGTGGCGGCCGAAATCCAGGATGTCTTCAAAGTCATAGGGATTCAGGTTGTCGGTGGGGTTGATCCTGTCGGCAGTGCCCCAGGCGATGCGTTGCCGCCCAAATGTGACGTCCAGGTTCTTCGTCAGGAAACCGTACAGCTGGACATAGGCTTCACGGATCTCCAGGTTCCAGGGATCGGGGATGCCCTTGTTATACAGATCCGAAGCCGAGGAGACGTTGGGGATGCCGAGGTTGCGCAGCCACACCTCCGAAAAGAACAGGGCCTTCCCCGGGATCTTCTTTTCCAGCTGCAGGCTGAGGCGGTTTTCGTTCCAGATCCAGTCATAGGGCGATCGGGTCAGGAGACGCTGGTCGGACTGAAGATAGCCCGACATTTTCAGCGGTTCCGGGTTTTGTGCAGCCACCTGAAGTCCCAGGGCGACCCACAGCACAGTGATAAGCATTCTGGCGTGTTTCATGACTTTCCGTTTATCGTTTTCAATCTGTTCCGGTCAGGGCCCCGATTCACTGTTCCAGTTTGCGGACGGTAAAGTCGTCGTTGGTAAGTCCGTTGTCGTATTTCACCTTGGTCATCGTCAGGGCGGTAGTATGCTGCTTTTTCAGGTCTTTCATGGTGATCTGCTCGGCATTCCAGTATTTGCCGATCTTCACGAATTTGTAATCCGCCACCTTCACTTCGTGATTCCCCTTGTCGTAATAGGTCATCTGCACCGGAAAATAATCCTTCCGGTTCACCGACAGGATGACTTTGGAATAGGCGGAACGGTCGGACCGGGGGATCAGCTCCAGGTAATAAAGACCGGCTTCTTCCCGGAGGAACTTCGGTTCATATTTTTCGAGAAAAGGCTTGGCTTCCATGTCATCATAAGAGAAATCGGTGCCGGCGAAGTTCTGGTTTTTGATGCTGGAAGAAACGCGCCGTACCTTGCCGAAGGCAGGCATGTAGAGGTACATGATGTCACCGGGTAGCGACAGGACGGAGATACCGGCCTGGGATGCCGGTTGGGTAAAGCGGAAGATGCGGTAGCTGGTGCCTTTCTGTGCCACCGTGGCTTCGCGGTAATCTTTCTGTCCGCTGCGGTTGGTGAGTTCGATTTTGTTGACGGCCGTCATGTCCTGGGAGGCATACATCACGGCATCGACTTTTTTCAGGATGTCGCTGCCGTTCTGGGCCAGCAACGGGGTGGCGATCCAGACGAAAAGGATCGTCACGGCGAGGATTTTTAGGTTTCTTTTTTTCATTTTTAAGAGATTTTAGGTTCGGGTTCGGTGGCAGCCACCCTTTTCTTTACCTGTTGGCGGGCGTCGAGGATGAGGATCCCCGGCAGGAGGGTCAGGGCGGCAAAGCCGGAACCCACCATGCTCAGCGCCACCAGCAGGCCGAAGTGGCGGATGGGCATGATGTGCGAAAACAACAACACCATAAAACCACCGGCGACGGAGGCCATGTTGATGAGGATGGCCTTGCCGCTGACACGCAGCGTCCCACGGAGGGCTTTCCCCATATCCTGCACTGTTTTCATGTCGCTGTGAAAGTGGGTGATGATGTGAATGGAATAGTCGATGCCCATCCCCAGGGCAACGCTGGCCACCAGCACCGTGGCAATGTCGAGGGCGATGCGGGCAAGGCCCATGATCCCGAACAGCAGAAGGATGGTGGCAAAAATGGGGATCGCGGCAAAGAGGCCCTTTTTCAGTGATCTCAGGATCGTGGAAACGATGAGGATCACCAGCAAAATGGCCAGACCCAGGCTGGTAAACTGGCTGCGGATGAGGCTCTGGTTGAGTTTCACATACACCGACGGCATGCCCGTCAGGCTGATGTGGCACGTCGGGGAATCATGCCGGAGGATGAAACCTTCCATGTAGCGGTGGAAAGCTTCCATATCCTGACTGTTGGTGGAGGCGAAGCGTGACTGGATCACCCCCCGGTCGAGGTCGTGGTTCACCAGCTGGCTCATGATGTCCTGGCCTTCAAGCAGGAACCACAGCTGCTGGATCTTGGCTTTGGAATTGGGGATCTTTTTCCCTTCTCCCATCACCTCGTTCATGTCCCCGATCAGGTCGGCTACCGACTGGGTGGTATGGATGTCCGGGAACTGCTTCATATAATCTTCGGTGGCGATCATGGTCTTGAGTACTTCCGGGCGCTGCAGGTCGCCCCGGAAGACGACAAACACCGGCGACGAACCGCCGAATTCCTTTTGCATGATGTTCTCTGCCTGCCGGGTGGGATTGTTGTCACCGAAATATTCGATCATGTTCACGCTGGTGTGGATGCGGAAGATCCCGACACTACTGACCAGGATCACGGCCACTGCGGCGCTGAGGAAGGTCTTCGGCCGCCGGATCACCAGGCGGGCCAGCGGGTCCAACAGCCCATGCGTTAACCCGCGCCGGGGAGAAGCCGGCGGGGCGGATGCCGGCGCCTTCCGGTACCACCCCAACAGGGCGATGAGTGCCGGGATAAAGATCAGCGAAAGCACCAGCGCAAACAAGACCCCCAGAGAGGTGAAGATGCCGAAATTTTTTACCATGGTCAGATAGGATCCGAAGATGAAAGAGGCAAAGCCGAAAAACGTGGTTACACCCGAAAGAAATACCGGGACGGTGATGTATGCCAGCGCATGGATCAACGCCCGCCGGCGGTCTTTGGTCTTTTCTTCATGGATGCGGTTGACGACGTGGATGGTGTAGGCACTGCCCACCGCCAACAGCACGATGGGCAATTCGTTGGTGATCAGGTCGAGCCGATACCCCAGCACATGCATCAGACCCAGGGCCCAGACGATGGCCAGGCCCGAGGACAACAGCGGCAGGACGACGCCGCGCAGGCTCCGGAATCCCAGGAACAGGATCAGCAGGATCACGGCAAAGGTGACGGGCAACAGCCGGCTCATGTCATTGTGCATCAGCTTGCCGATGTCGTTCATCATCAGCGGGATGCCGGCAAAATACACGGTTTCCTTCAGGTGCAGGGACCGGACCTTGTCCATGACATGCTGTCCGACCACTTCCTTGTTGGCGCCGTAACGGATCTTAAAGATCACCAGGGTAGAGGTGCTGTCGGCCGACACGATATTTCCCTTATACATCGCTTTGGACATGACCCTGTGGGCGAGGCTGTCGAGCTGGGAGAGGGTTTGGGGCAGGTTGTATTCGTCCAGCAGGGGGCTGATGTCGATCCCCTGGCTGCCGCCTTTGATGTCGATGATGTTGGTCAGGCTCGTCACCGTGGAGATCCCGGGCATGACGGACAGCGAATCGGTGATGCGTTTGAGGTCCCCTAACACCGCCGGGTTGAAGATGTTCTTCGTTTTCAGGATGACCATCCCGATGGCGTTGCCGCCGAATTCATTGCCGACCTGTTTGTACAGGGCGGCCACGGGATCCTGATCGGGGAGGGAATGGATGATGTCAGTATCCATTTTCAGGTCCCGCACCTGGAAGCCCAGCCAGGCGGTGATGCCCAGGGTGAGGATCACGATCACCACCCTGGATCTTACAACCCATTGTGCAAATGTTTTCATCGGTCAGGAATCAGCGGTCAATTCCATGGGTTTCGATTGTCCTTCCCGCCGTTTCACAGCTTAACGCCCGCAGGCCGTGGCCTGGGGACGGCCGGGCACGCGTTTTCGCGATTCCCGGGATCCGACGGCAGGATGCAGGTTCGGAAATTTCATGGTTTGTTCTTTTTCAGTCCGTCAAATAAAATGGTCGTCATCTCGAAGATGATGTTCTGGTATTTCTCGTACATGCCTTTCAGATACATCGGCACCTCGATGCTGTTTAGCAGGATCAGGATCACATCCACGGAAGTGTCCACGTCGGAAAGGCTGAAATGACCGGAGGCTTTTCCGGTGGAGAGGATGTTCCGGATCTCGCGCCGCTCATAGGCTTCGAATTCCTCCCGCACGGGGTTGACGAAATCGTAGCTTTCGCGAAAATCCGCTTTCATGGTCTCGTGGTAGTTTACACAGCGGTTCAGGGCCTGAAACCGCACGTTGAAGTAGTTTTCCAGCTTGGCCACCGGGTCGGTATCCTCTGCGATCACGGCATCCAGCGCCCGGCGTACCGTATCGATCTCGCGCCGGATGACCTCGGTGTACAACGCCTCCTTGCTCTTAAAATAATAGTACAATGCACCTTTGGCCTTGTGCAGCTGCCGGGCAATTTCGTCCATGGTGGTTTTCTGAAAACCATAATGCGCAAAAAATTCATCCGCCGTGGCAACGATCTTCTCCCGGATGCTTTCCGGATCATTTTGCGGGTTTCCACCCAAAACAGGACTCATAATCAGTAATTTTGACCTTTTTACTTATTAGGTCAAAAATAAGAAAATCAAGGCTTAAAGTCAAGTATTTTCGTGTTTTTCATTCGCTTTAGGATCAGGGCGGCTGAACCGGGCTTTCCGCTGTATGTGGCCCGGGGCAGGCCGTATTTCGTAGCGGCTCCCGGGGGCTTCCGGCGGTCGCCCCGGCCGCCTGACGGCCTATGGGCCTGCCCCGGGCCACGATGCCGCTGCAATCCCTGCCGCGGGGATTTCGGGGACAGGGGGTAAAATCAAAGATAAAAGACAAAAGTTCAAAGCGGGTCAGTCAAGGGGCGAAGAATTTGCAAACATTGAACCACCTTACCTGCTCAGGGCAAAGCGTGCAGATTAACATCCTTCCAAAATCCGGAACCGGCAACTTATCAGCTTCAATGCCAAGGCAAAAATTCCTTCCCTGGAAAAGGCGACGGGATCAAAGTGCCTTGATCTCTTCGATGAGTTTGTTCAGCGAATCCTTGGCATTGCCGAAGAGCATACGGGTATGGTCGAGGAAGAACAGCGGATTTTCGATGCCGGCATACCCTTTTCCCATACCGCGTTTCATCACGATGATATTTTTGGCCTTGTCGGCGCGGATGATGGGCATGCCGTAGATCGGACTTCCCGGCACGTTCACCGCCGAGGGGTTCACCACGTCGTTGGCGCCGATGATCACCAC
>JBJKPL010000142.1:0-7128 GCA_046706345.1 Candidatus Sulfidibacterium sp. | reverse complement strand
ACCATCACCGTTCAGATGCGGGAGCGTATCCTGGCGGCTTTTTCATTCAAAACATCATGAAGACTTATATTGCATTGTTAAGAGGCATCAACGTGGGCGGAACCGGAAAACTCCCCATGGAGCAGTTGAAATCGATCTGTCAGCGTTTGGGATTCCAAAATGTCAAAACCTACATTCAAAGCGGGAATGTGATTTTTCAAAACGATCTCGATATCCAAGTTCTTGCCGGTCGGCTGGAACAGGCACTGGAGAAGGAAATCCAAAAGCAGGTGCCCGTGATCATCCGCACGGCGGAGGAAATGGAATCCGTACTGAATTCCAATCCTTTCCGGGACGCAATACCGGCAAGGGTGGGCGTCATGTTTTTTCCCGAAAGGGTGGAGGAAAGCTTATTTCAGCGTCTCCCCATCCCCGGGAGGGAAGAGATCAGGACCTCCGGAAGGGAAGTTTATATTCATTATCCTGACGGAATGGGCCGGTCAAAACTGAAAATTCCCATGGAAAGATCCGGGACCATGCGGAATATCAACACCGTTGCCCGGTTGGCGGAAATCGCCCGGCAGATGAAATGAGGACCTGGTCCGTTGCTTCGGACTAAGGATTTTACGTAGCCGGAGAATTTTGACCCGGATATGCAAAGGTCGCGGCTGATGCCCTTCCAGCCTTCGGTCCGTCTGAAAAATGAAATTCAGGAGGCGCTGATCCTACGTCTTTTACGTAAAAAAGGGTCGTTTCTTTGCTTTGCGGAATAAGTTTATTACTTTTACAAGGTGTCTTTGTTTAATGCTCAAATTACTGAAAAATGATCAATTTAGACTGTAATTACATGGGCTTGAAACTGAGAAATCCACTGATCGTCGGAAGCTCCGGTTTGACAAACGCTGTAGAAAACATTGTTGAAATTGAAAGAAACGGTGCGGGTGCCGTTGTGCTCAAGTCGCTATTTGAAGAACAAATTCACAATGCTGCCGGTGCCACTGCCTCACGGGGTACGGTGCTATACCAGGAACCTGAAGAATACATCAGGAATTTCTCCCGCCCGGAGGACCTTAACGGATATCTGGACCTGATCCGAAGTGCCAAAAGATCAGTAACCATTCCGGTCATCGCCTCCATTAACTGTGTTTCGGACCAGGGCTGGGTTTCGTATGCGAGACAAATTCAGGAAGCCGGCGCCGACGGTCTGGAGCTGAACATTTCCGTGCTGCCCTCGGATCCCAATAGGGAAGGGGTCGAAAACGAGAAAACCTGTTTCACCATTACACAGAAAGTTTTGAAAGAAATCACCATCCCGGTGGCAGTGAAAGTTAGCTATTATTTTTCCGATCTGGCCAAAACCCTGGTCGGATTGTCTACGACAGGTGTCAAAGGCCTGGTGTTGTTCAACCGGTTTTTTTCTCCGGATTTTGATATCGAACGCGAAGAACCCAAAACCTCCTTTGTCTTCAGCCATCCTTCGGAAATAGCGATCTCGCTGCGGTGGATCGCCATGCTTTCGCCCCTGGCGAAATGCGATCTGTGTGCCTCTACCGGCGTTCACGACGGTCCCGGGGTCATCAAACAACTGCTGGCAGGCGCCCAGGCGGTGCAAATTGCATCGGTCCTGTATCAGAAGGGATTCATGGAAATTACCAGCATGATCGATTATCTCGAGAACTGGATGGATCGTCACGGTTATCGGAAAATTGAGGATTTCAGGGGAAAACTGGCCGGTTCGGTTATGGTAAATCCTGCATCCCGGGAGCGGATGCTCTTCATGAAACATTTCTCCGGCATCGAATGACCTTCTTTTTCCTTAATTTTTCAGGATGATCTTGGTGATGGGAATGTGGGGCGTTAACTGTTGCCCCCGGGCAGGCTGCTCTTGTATTTTCCGGACCACCTTCATTCCTTTGATCACACGACCGAAGGCGGCAAACCCCTGTCCGTCGGGATTTCGTTTCCCCCCGAAATCCAGCGACGGCTGGTCGCCGATGCAGATGAAAAATTCACTGGTGGCGCTGTTGGGCTTGTCGCGGGCCATGGAGAGGGTGCCGTTCAGATGATGCAATCCTGTTTCCTTGGTCGTTTCCAGAGGAATGGGCGACAGCATTTTCGGGTCCTGGTCGTCAAACAACCCGCCCTGAATCACCTGGATCTTAACCTTGTTATGGGGCTGGTTTTTTAAAGTCACCGTGCGGTAAAAACTGGCACCCTGAAAGCGATTTTCCCGAATGTACCTTTCAAAATTGGCAACCGTAACGGGTGCCTGGCGGGGAAACAATTCCAAGGTAATAGCTCCGAGTGGAGTTTCCATCACCACGATGGGGTTCGGCGCTGGATTCTGTCCTCGGCTTTGGACCAGGGCCACCGTCTGGAAAACCAGCACCAGAAAAATGAATTTAAATCTGTTTATCATGTTCAATTCCTGTTCGTTGTGCGAAGATAAAAATTTATGGAAGCCAACAGGCACGGATTTCGCCTGAAGAAAAATTATATTTTGGCATGATTTTGGCATTTTTTCCATGACAAAAAAATCGGTAAAAAAATGAAACGAGTAACATATTTTCTGGGTTTGCTTCTGGCTTTTGTCTTTCTGTCCTCCGGGGCGGCTTACAGCCAGAAAGCTTCTATAATGACACGCAAAGAAAAGAAGAACCTGGAACATTTGAGGAAAAAAAAGAACGAACAAGCAGATCGTTCTCTTTCCAGGGAATATTACGCTCAACTGTTGCAAAAGAAATATTTCGTCTTTACGGCGGATTTTGCCATGAATGACGAGGGTTTTACTTTTGTGACGGATCCTACTATCAATTTCCTTTCGGTGATCGGTGACACGCTGACTTTCCAGTTTGGAAGGAACGGCCATGTCGGCCTTAACGGTGTGGGCGGCGTCACGCTTCACGGCAAGGTGGTGGATTATAAATTTAATCCGGGGAAACCCCACCGGAAAAGCGGCATGATTGTTACCTCGGATGCGCAAATGCGGGCACCCATTATGCCGCCTCATTTTGTGCTCTATGTCTCCGATGACGGTACGGCCCAGCTGGCACTGACTTTGGGCAACGGCGAGATGATCACCTATTCGGGCCGTATTTATTCGCCAGGAAACTCAGGAGTTTACGAAGGAAGCAGCTTGTTTTAACGTTTCCTGATCAAGGAATAAAATTTTTATCTAAATAAGATTGCCATGAAAAAAGCATTGAAAATGATCCTGGCCACAGTACTTATCAGTGCTGTGGCTATGGCTTCTGTGAACGCCCAGGAGCACGATCCGCAGAAAAAGTTGACGCGGCAGGAGAAAAAAGAACTGAGGCTCAAAGAATCGCAGGCCTCGCGTAAATTTTTCTACGGTCTGCTGAAGAACCGCCTTTTTGTACTGGAAGCCTATCAGATCTATGCCCGCAACGGTATGGCCATCCCGGTCAATTCAGCCGTGAATTTCATGGCCATCAAGGGGGATAAGATCATCTTTCAGTTCGGTCTGGGTGGCGCTGCCGTCGGTTCAAACGGGGTTGGAGGCGTCACAGCGGAAGGATTTGTGGATCATTATGTCCTGAATCCCGGGAAAACCGCCCGGCATGCCATGGTCGTGACCGGAGACATCCGCCCGAAAGGTTCCGGCGACTGGGGACACTTTACCCTGACCGTCGGCAACGAGGGCAATGCCTATTTATCCATGTTGCTGCCTTATGGCGGCCGGTTGAGCATGAATGGTCATCTGGTGGATTTTGCCCATACCGCAGTCTTCAAGGGACAAACGATGTTTTAAACGCCCGGTTATTGCTCCAGCATCCAGGATTTCAGGATCCGGATGGCTTCCTTTTTCTGCTGCTCCGGCAGGTTGTTGATCCTGGTAAAATGACTGCCACCGGGTTTGACAAACTTCACGCAGTTATTCTGTAGTGTAAGATTCACCGAAGTAGAACCCCAGGGATCGGCGCCGCCTACCAGGAACATCATGTTATGAGCCTTGTGACGTACAAAACAATCGATCTTTTCCATCAGCTCCGGGTTGTACTTAATATGAACGCCTTTGGGCAGGGTGAACATAAAATTCGGATTCTCTTTAAAGGAAGTCCACTGTCTGAAGGGTGCAATCTCATAACCGTACATTCCCTCCTCGTGCATGGCTTCGTAGAAAAACGGTTCAAATTTCTTGATTCCCTGATCTGATACCCAGGACATATCTGCTACCTTGTTCAGGTTGCTGATCATTTTCTCGGGGCTGGTTCCGGGCAGCGGAACCGAGTCACAGGGCGTCTTGCCCCATTGCCAGAAGGCAAAACGATATTCGAAGATCATCATCTGAAGCGCGCGGTCGTCACCACCGACTTTGTGGTAGGTATAACCCAGTTTTTTCGCCAGCGAATCAAAATAGGGCAAATATTTGGGCCGGTGACTGATCAACTCTTTCTGATAATTAAAGATCCGCTCCCGACATTGCGGGGTCCCCACCGAGTCGATAAACCGGTTGATACGCCGGTCGGTGATGGAGAAATTCAGCGGTGCAACATAACATACGGAGGCTGTGACATCCTTGGGATAAAAATACCGATAGATCATGGCCGTTTGCCCGCCTTTGCTGATGCCGGTGGCAAGCCATTTACCATGATAGATATTTTTTAACAACAACGCCACCTGATGATCATCTTCGGCCGCCTGTTTGGCGGTGAGATACTGCCATTCCAGGGTGTCAGGTGCCGAAGGGGCAAAGAACCGGTGTTCCAGCACCACCTGGTTGGCATCCAGCATTGGACACAATTCGTTGACATATTTCGGACTTTTTCCGAAATCTGCCCAGTAACCGTCGGTGACGAAAACCACTGGTCTGTCGATCCCGCGATTGCATAAAATGATCCGTTGGGTAAAGGTCTTCCAGTGCGGGCGGCTGTGATCCAGCGGCTGTTTCAATTCAATGACATATTTTTGGCTAAAGAACGAGTCCACTTTCATCTTGTGAAAGGTGATGGGCCAGGTTTTGGACAGTTTTTCAAGCCGTTGTTCCAGCGTTTGTGCCTGGGATATCCCGGCAAAAAATAATGAAAAGGTGATCACCAGTAAGGTGACCCGGGTCATTTTTCGGTTCATGGGCAAATATTTTCCAACAAAAATAATTTAATTTCCACAGCTACGACGGGCATTTGCCGTTGAGGACCTAAGTAAATCCCTGAATTTGGCCCTCTTATTTTCTCGTCTGATGAAGCTTTGTATCTTTGTTTTTTAATCTAAAAAGTATCCAAATGTCAAAGAGAACCATTGTTACCATGCCTGGTGACGGGATAGGCCGGGCAGTGCTGGAAGCGGCACTCCGCGTGCTGGATGCAGCGGGATTTGAAGCTGATTATGTGGAAGCCGATATCGGCTGGGAATTCTGGAGAAGTGAAGGAAACCCGTTGCCGGAACGCACCATCGAGCTCATTAAAAAACACAAGATCGCCCTGTTTGGCGCCATTACTTCCAAACCCAAAGACGATGCCACAGCAGAGCTGAATCCGGAACTGCGTGACAAGGGCTTGGTTTATGCCTCACCCATCGTGAACCTCAGGCAGCATTTTGGTCTCGATGTCTGCATGCGGCCCTGCCATACCTACAAAGGCAATCCCCTGAATTTTATCCGTCGGGGCGGTGACGGCAGCATTGAAGAACCGGAAGTGGATGTGGTGATCTTCCGTCAGAATACCGAAGGCCTGTACAGCGGGATCGAATGGTCTGATCCTCCGGAAAACGTGATGGAGGCACTCAGAAGCCATCCCAAATTCAAGAAGAACTTTGGTCAAATACCCAAGAATGAGATCTCTATTTCTACCCGCGTTTTCACGAAAAATGCGGTGCACCGGATCCTGAAAGCCGCCTTCAATTATGCCCGCGACAATGGATACAAATCGGTGACGGTTTGTGAAAAACCCAACGTGCTGCGCGAAACCTCGGGCATGATGTACAAAATGGCCAAGGAGATGCAGAAGAACGAATATCCGGAAATCGAGTTGTGGAATACCAATGTGGATGCCCAGATGATGTGGCTTACCAAAAACCCGGAAACCTACGGTGTGATCGTGGCCGGCAATCTTTTTGGCGACATCATTTCCGATGGCTTTGCCGGCCTGATCGGCGGTCTGGGATTTGCCTGCTCTGCCCAGTACAATCCTGAATCGGGAATCGGAGTGTTCGAACCGACCCATGGCTCGGCACCGAAATATGCCGATTATCCTGTTTCCATCGTAAACCCCATTGCCATGATCGAATCGGCCTGCATGATGCTGGATTTTATCGGTGAAAAAGCCATGGCCCGGAAGATCCGGGATGCCGTGGCAAAAGTGGTTTTGGAAGGCAAAGTCAGGACTTATGATATGTTGAAAATGGCCGGCAGGGCAGAGGTGGTGGAAAAGGGCGCCGCCTCCACCGACGAAATGGCCGATGCCATCATTGCCCATTTGTAAAGAATTTCAGTGCGAGAAGCAGTCTCCCCGGTGGGAGACTGCTCTTTTGCTTTAAAATCAATTTGAGCCTTATGAATAATGAAGTATTGCAGCTATGGCCTGAACTGGAATGGATCCGGGATATCTCCCTGCGGGAAAAAACCGCTACGGCATGGGAACTGGCACTGGAACGCAGCGTGTTAACTGTGGCCGACCTGAACCGGATCCCGTTTACCCTACTGGCCGGACCGGATCTGAAAGTGACCTTCATGGAACACAAACGCTCTGTGGTCCACATTGCCCGTGCGGCCGGGATCAAGATCAATGAAATGTACCACGGCGAACTACCTGTAGATATGGATGTTCTGGTGGCGGGTGCCATCCTTGCCGATGTGGGTAAGCTGCTGGAGTACGAACTGGATGAAAACGGGAATGCCGTGCAGGGCAAGTATGGGAAATATCTCAGGCATCCTTTTTCCGGGGTCAGCCTGGCCGAATAAGCCGGGGTTCCGCCGCAGGGTTGCCATATTATCGCCGCCCATGCCGGTGAAGGCGATATGGTAAAACGCACCACCGAAGCCACCCTGGTACATCACGCTGACTTATTGACTTTTTTGCCGTTTAAGGTCAGGTTGAAAATTTAAGTTCATGGAGTTCATATATTGTCTAAAGTTCATAAAGTTAATAAAGTGAGCTTTAGTTTATAAAACTTGTCTCTTTGACATACACT
>JBJKPL010000141.1:0-4272 GCA_046706345.1 Candidatus Sulfidibacterium sp. | reverse complement strand
TTTTATCGAATACGTGATCATGGCAGTTACTTTTTGGTAGGTGACAGTTTGTTTTCGGGCCGGGTTACAAGGGAACAAAAACAACGCCTCATCGCTCTTCAGCAGGCGTCCATCGCCTTCCGGGACTCAAGGCAGTCGTCCTTGTTTCCCCAAAGTTAAGAAAATATTTTAAACCACACAAGATCAGAAGGGTGGAGAGTAGCAGGCGGGAGTGCACTTAGGTGAACTAACCTGCCGGCTGGCAGGTTAGGCACTCTAGGCACTTTATGAACTCTAATAATCCACTTCCTGCACTTCGAAGTAAGACTGCGGATGCAGACAGGCCGGGCAGGTCTTGGGGGCTTTCTTGCCTTCGTGCAGATAACCGCAGTTGCGGCATTTCCAAACCACCACGCCGTCTTTTTCAAACACCTTTCCCTCTTCCAGGTTTTTATAGAGTTTTGAATAACGTGCTTCGTGCGCCTTTTCTACGGTGGCGATCATCCTGAACGCCACGGCGACTTCTTTAAAACCCTCTTCTTCGGCAATCCGGGCAAATTCCGGGTATAGTTCCGTCCACTCTTCGTGCTCGCCTTCGGCGGCGGCTTTCAGGTTTTCCAGCGTGGTACCGATCCTCCCGGCCGGATATGCGGCGGTGATCTCCACCGGACCTCCTTCCAGGAATTTAAAGAACCGTTTGGCATGTTCCTTCTCGTTCAGCGACGTTTCGGTAAACAGCGCCGCGATCTGCTCCAGGCCTTCTTTTTTTGCCTGGCTGGCGAAATAATCGTAACGCATCCGTGCCTGGGATTCCCCGGCAAAGGCTTTCAAAAGATTCTGTTCTGTTCGGCTTCCTTTGATTGAATTCATGGTATCATTTTTTGGGGTTACTGTCTATCCAATGGGTTCGAAGTCCTCTTTTCCGGCACCACAGTCCGGGCAGGACCAGTCGTCCGGAAGGTCTTCAAATGCAGTGCCTGGCGGGATGCCCGTGTCCGGGTCCCCTTCGGCCGGATCATAGATGTGGCCGCAGACGATGCATTCCCATTTCTGCATCGACTTGCCTTTGACTTTTTCCACCGGGACTTCCGCCGGTTTTTCTTCCGGTTTCGGCTGGCTTTTTTCCTGATCGGGAAGCAACGACTTGTCCACATAAGTCGGCGAGTTCTTGGGCGACACGCCGTGGCGCACCTGACGGTAGTAGGTATACGTCAGCGACTCCTTGTTTTCATCCAGGTATTCGCCTTCCAGCACTTTCCCGATGAACAGGATGTGGGTGCCCACATCCACCTTTTGTTCCACCTGGCATTCAAACCAGGCCACACATTCCTCCGTCACCACAGGGATGCCGTTGCGGGTTTCGAAAAATTTCGTACCGTCGAACTTATCGAAACTCTTGCCGCTTTTATAACCAAAGCGGTTGATGATCTCCTTGGAGGCGTCGCGCTCCAGCACCGACAGGCTGAAGTAGCCGCTCTCGTCGATCATCTGCTCACTCAGGTTGTCTTTGTTGCAACTGATGGCGATCCGTTCGGGCGTGGCCGTCACCTGAAAAGCGGTATTGGCAACGTACCCGTTTTTTTTGCCTTTGCTGGCGGTACCGATGATATATAATCCGTATGAAAGGGAATAAAATGCTTCAATGTTCATGTTGTTATTTTTTAATGGTTTACCAATGTCAATAAGAGGGTAATTGGGTCCAACGAGGCCTTTTCTCTTACAAAGATAAAGAATAATGTCTCTTTTGTGAAAAATTTAACCCCGTTTAACAACGCCTTAAGAATCGGAGGGTCATTAAATACAAATGCCCAAAGTTGTATTGAAACCGGATACAACTTTGGGCATTTTGGTTTTTTTTCGGATGCTGAGAACTTCTAATCTTCCGTTTTGACGAGTTCCGGATTTTTCTTGCGATCCCGGATCTTAATGATCGTCACGTAAAACAACGGGATAAAGAAGATGGCCAGCAGGGTGGCGGTAAGCATCCCGCCGAAGACGGTATATCCGATGTTCACCCGGGCGTTGGCACCGGCACCGGTGGCGATCATCAGGGGGATTACCCCAAGATCGAAGGCCAGTGAGGTCATCAGGATCGGTCGGATCCGGAGCTTGGCGGCCTCCACCGCCGCCTGTACCAGCGGCACGCCGCTTTCGTATTTCATCTTACAGTACTCCACGATCAGAATGGCGTTCTTCGCCGCGAGGCCGATCAGCGTAATGATACCGATCTGCGCGTAAATACTGCTGGACAAACCGCCGATGTGCAGCGACAGATAAGCGCCAAAGATCCCGATGGGAACGGCCAGCAGCACGGCAAAGGGCACGGCAAAGCTTTCATAGAGCGCCGACAGGAACAGGAAGACAAACACTATGGCCAGGATAAAAATAAAGGTGCTGGTCTTGCCGCCTTCGATTTCCTGCAGCGAGGTTCCGGAGAACTCGTAGGAATACCCTTCCGGCAATACCTGTTGCGCCACCTGCCTCAGTGCTTTGATGGCGTCACCCGAGCTGTAACCGGGGGCCGCATTCCCGCTGATGTTTACGTTCCGGTCCATGTTGTAGTGGGTAACCACCGGCGCTGAAGTGCTATGCGTGATGTTTACCAGCCCGCTGACCGGAACCATGTTGCCCTGGTTGTTGCGGACATAGTATCCCGACAGGTCATTAATGGTGGCCCGGTAAGTGGAATCAGCCTGGGCGTAAACACGGAAGGTCCGGTTAAAAAGCGTAAAATCGTTGATGTAATAGCCGCCCAGGAAGGTTTGGATGGTATTGTCGAGTGTGCTCAGCGAAACACCCATTTTTTTGGCTTTCACCCGATCGATGGTGAGGTGAATATCCGGATAATTGAAGGTGGCGGTGGAATAGGCCATCTGGATTTCCGGTCGCCGGTTCAGTGCAGCCAGGAACTGGTTTTGAACTTTTTCCAGATCCTGGATGCTTCCCGTACTTTGTTTCAGGATAAAAGAAAAACCCGTGGTCCTGCCCAGTCCCCGGATCGGTGGCGGGGCAATCACCATGAACTTGGCGCCTTTGATGCGGGAGGAAGCGGCCATGAGCTGCCCGATGATGGCATTGATGGACCCGTTTTTCCCATTCCTTTTGCTCCAGTCGGTCAGGCCGATAAAGGCCGTGCCGAAGTTGGACATCCGTGCCCCCTGAAGGATGCTGAAACCGGGAGCCAGGAAATAGTGCTCCACATTTTTGTTCTTGTTGAGGATCTTTCCGAATTCGTTCAGCACCTGGACCGTCCGTTGCGTGGAGGCATCCGGCGGTAGCTGGGCCACGGCCATCACCATGCCCTGGTCTTCGTTGGGCAAAAACGAGGTGGAAGTATATTTTGAAAACAAACCCGTACCGATATAAATCACGCCCAGCAGAATGAACATCAACGGGGCATGTTTCACGGTCTTTCTCACACTTTCGCCGTAGTTTTCAACCGTCTTGTCAAACCAGAGGTTAAATTTATAGAACAGGTGATTCAGACCCCTGCTGTGTTCGTTGACGGGATTGGGCCGCAGCATGATGGAACACAAAGCCGGGGTCAGCGTCAGGGCCACAAAAGCAGACAGCAGAACCGATATGGCAATGGTAAAGGCAAACTGCTTGTACAACATCCCCGTGATCCCGGGCATAAAAGTCACCGGGATAAAGACTGCCGTCAGGATCAAAGCGATGGCAATCACCGGACCGCCTACTTCACTCATGGCGCGGAAAGCAGCTTCCTTGGCAGACAAACCATAACGGTCGATGTTGTGCTGTACGGCTTCCACCACCACAATGGCATCGTCGACCACAATCCCAATGGCCAGCACCATGGCAAATAGCGTCAACGTATTGATGGTAAATCCGATCAATGTAAAGATGGCAAAGGTCCCGATAATGGAAACCGGTACGGCGAGCATGGCAATGAGCGTCGGACGCCAGGTCTGCAGGAAGAAAAACACCACCACGATCACCAGCAGCAACACTTCAAACAGGGTCTTCACGACCTCGTCGATGGAGGCTTTCACAAAACGCGTGTTGTCCACCATGGTGGTCCAGGCCACATCGGTAGGGAAGCTTTTGGAAAGCTCTTCCATCTTGGCTTTCACCAGATCGGCCGTTTCCAGGGCATTGCCTCCCGGCGTTTGGTAAACCGCCAAACCGCAACCTACTTTCCCGTTCAGCCTGGGTGTCCCACTGTAGTCGGAAGAACCCAGCTGCACCCGGGCAATGTCTTTTAGCCGGATGACGGAGCCCGTGGTCGGGTTGGTACCCACCACAATATTCCCGAATTCCTGCGCTGTCACC
>JBJKPL010000140.1:0-14309 GCA_046706345.1 Candidatus Sulfidibacterium sp. | reverse complement strand
ATAAATCCAAGGCTACACAAGATAGTCTTTCTTAGAAAGAACTTCTTTTTATCTAACAAAGATACTTTTTTGTCTTTTCTCTTGCTTTTTAAAACAGTACCTTTTTTGATGGGGGTCGTTCAGATGTGATGGAGTTCATGTTTCATCATCATAAAACTCCAGGCCTTCTTAAGAGTGTCCTCCGGCCACGATCCGGAGGATCTTGATGTTCAGCACCAGCCAGCGCCAGGCCTGCCAGGGCCAGAAACGACGCCAGAATTGGGTTGTCTTTGTGGGCATCGGCGGATACGATTCTTCCGAAAATGCAATGGTTCTTCTTTCTTCTGTATACATGGTTTTGATTTGTCAGGTGAAAGGGATAATTCGGGCAACAGCCACCAGAAGGGATAGCCTTTGGCTTTATGGAGGAACATGTAATGCATGAACCACTTCAGCCAGTGTCCGGCCAGGCCGGCTTCACCGACAGTATAGCCCAGGTCACGGCCGTAAAGCGGATGTTTGTCCCAATCCTGGACGATGGGGAAAACGGTCATGGTAGCAGCACTGCCTTTAAAGTGGCCAAAACCGGCCGAGACGATACAGGCGGCGCCCATTTTCGACATGGAGGCCTGGTGCTTCATCAACGGCTTGCCGGTTTTGATCCATTCGATGATATTCTGGGCCACCACTTTTCCCATGACGCCGGACGGCATACCGGTCCTTGGAGGGGCAGGAAAAATGCCCGTTCCGTTGGGACTGAACATGGGTTTTGAAATGGGATGCGGCGGCGCAAAAGCAATGCCGGGAGCAAAAATATTGGGATACGCCGGGTTCTGATACACCGAGGGCCAGTCTTGTGCCTTCCAGGCTTCGAAAGGCTTTTGGGTATAATCGGCATCTACTTTCATGAAACCATTGGGGGCAAAAAGAACGTCCGTGATGTCAGCGCCCTTTTTATCGAAAGCCTTCAGCCCGGGTCCGGTGAAAGCGGGGATCAGCATGGCGAAATCAAAGGTTTCTTCGTGCTCTGTGCCATCCAGCAGTTCATACCAAACCCGGCCCGGCTCCACTTTTTTTACGCCGGCCCGTTTGATCCAGCGGATGTTGCGTTCCTTCAGAAACGATTCGGCAAAAGTCTTGGTGGAGGTAATGTACCCGTTTCGTTTAACATAAGCACCGCCCATACCAAAATCGCCGATCTCATATTCGTTGGTGATCCAGACAAATTCGGCCAGATGTTCCAGTTTCCTCCGGGCAATTTCGTAATGGACATTCAGGATATATTCAAATGCTGCGCCCTGGCAGGTTGCACCGGGATGGCCGGTTCCGATGAGAAACTTTTGCTTTTCCCCCTTTTCCATGCGGGCGATGGAAGCCTGTAACCTTTCCCAGGCTTCGGAAGCATGGGTAAAGGAACACACGGAAACGGTGTGCTGTCCGGGTCCAAGTCCGGGGGTTTTCTCAAAGGCGAGCCGGGGTCCGGTGGCATTCACGAGAAAATCAAAATCCACCTGCTCTATCTGCCCTTCCCGGCCCTGTCCTGAATATTCAATGGTAACATACCCTCTCGGGGAGGTCGGATCACCTTCGGGATGGATGGAAACCGCCTTCGCCTGTTTGAAAACAATGTTTTGCCTCTTGTAACGTTTTTCCAGCTCAAACCGGATCTGCTCCGGGGTCATCCGTCCAACACCCACCCAAATGTTGGAGGGAACCCACTGATAGTATTTTGTCGGCGCCACAACCACCACTTCGTGCTGGCGGCCCAGTTTTTTCTTGAGCCATGCAGATGCCGTATGACCTGCTATTCCGGCCCCGAGAACAACAACCTTTGCCATTTTATTTAGGTATTTAGGTAATAATACACCATCAAATTTACGCTTTTTATCATATCCAACTGACGATTATAGGCTGTTTTTTCGCCGATTTTCGAATTAAATATGACCTTTTTCAGTACAATTTCGACCAATCTGATCCGAAAACAAAGAAAAATGAATTTTTTTTCTTCTTTCTTTCTTTGTGTTTTCTTTAGACCTTCTTCGGTTTTTTATGAAAATCAAAAAAGAAGATACCTATGAATTATGAATAACAACAAATAGCAATCGGGCAGGAAAACACAACTGATGGAAAATCCCTTCCGGTTCCGGCCTTGTTTTTAAGAAAATTTCACGAACAATTTTTCATGAAATCCTTAATTTTGAAGGCGAGAAAGAGATCCGCTGTGTTCGGATTATTTCCCGATTACTAACCTAAAATTTTTCAAAAATGCCTGTGATTACCTTGGAAGGTCCCTTCCTTCCCCAAGACAAAAAAGAAGCATTGGCCAAAGGGTTTACCAAAATGGCCAGTGAGATTACCCAGATCCCTCCGGAAGCTTTCGTCATTTTTATCAAGGAAAATCCTTACGAAAACATGGCTCAGGGCGGCATGCTGATCTCGCAAAAGCTGAAAATTCAAAACAACAAATCATAAAAGGAGATAGACATGATGTTACTGGAAGGAAAAATTGCCCTGGTTACCGGGGCCAGCCGCGGTATCGGTGCCGCAACTGCCCTAAAGCTCGCCGAACACGGCGCTGCCGTTGGGGTCAATTACAATCAAAGTGAAGAAAAGGCGACCGAAGTCGTAAACCAAATCCGGAAAAACGGAGGCCGTGCCCTGGCCGTAAAGGCCAATGTCTTCGACCGAGAGGAATCTCAACAAATGGTTCGTGAAGTGGAAGACCGGCTGGGAAAGATCGACGTGCTGGTGTTGAATGCCGGCGCCAATTTTAAGAATGCGCCCTTTATGGAGCAAAACTGGGAGGACTTCGAAAAGAAGATCCTGCATGAAGTAAAGGGCAGTTTCTGGACGCTAAAAGCGGTGTTGCCCTCCATGATGGAGCGGCAAACCGGCTCGGTAATCATTGTTTCCAGCGGGTTATCGCGAAGGCCGAACACTGGCTTCTCGGCACATTCCACCGCCAAATCCGCGTTGGATGCCTTTGCCAGGTCGCTGGCTTTCGAGATGGGCCCCTTTGGGATCCGGGTTAATGTGGTGGCTCCCGGTCTGACCCTGACCGATGCCACGCGTTTTATGCCTGAAGAACGCCGGAAAATGTCCGCCAGCATGACGCCGCTCCGTCGGATCGGAATGCCCGAAGACATTGCCGGTGCCGTGTTATTCTATGCTTCGGAAGAAACAAAATTCATCACCGGAAATTATCTGCCGGTGAATGGCGGCCAAATGATGCTCTAATTATTTTCCCAGGAGAAATTCCAGCGGATACTGCAGCCGGCTGCTCCAGGATTTTTCGCTGTGGTCGTCACCGGGGAAAAACCTGGTGATCCAGTCCTTGGTGGTGTAGCCCTTAGATTCCACCACCTTGTTGACTTCCGCCTGAGGTTTTCCATACATGGCATCCAGGGTTTTGTTGCCATAATCAAAATAGATCCTGTGGGTCGCCGGACTGGGCAGGTGCGCTTTCAGATAATTTTCAAAAGCCTGAGGGATCGGGTTATTTTTCATTGAAAAAGTCCCGGGCCAGTGCGTGCTCATGCAGGCGGCCCCGCCGAAAATATCGGGATATTCGCAGAGGGCATACCAGGAAATCAGTCCGCCCATACTGCTGCCTGCAATAAAGGTATGCGCCCGGTCCCGGTAAACCGAGTAGTGCTTATCCACATAGGGCATCAATTCTTTCACCAGGAACTTCAGATAACGGTCTGAATTGGGTTCAAAATTCCCGGTGGAAGCCCCCAGTTTCTGCAGCTGCCTGCTGATGGTGTCCTTTTGTATCGCGGTAAGCGATTCATAGGGCTTTTGCGGAAAATAATTCTTAAATCGCAGTTTGGGGATGTTCCAGATCCCCACCACAATAAAAACCTGCACCTTCCCTGCTTTCATCAGCCGGGTGGCCGTCTGTGATACTTTCCAGCTCTGACGGTTCCAGGTCATGGTGCTGTCCCAAAGCATCTGCCCGTCATTCATATAGAGTACCGCATATTTTTTATGCGGATTATAGCCTTCCGGAAGCCAGATGTCCACGTTTCGAGGCGTAACGTATTGCGATTGGAAATCATTGATTTGCCGGATGGTTCCATAGGGTACTTTCGGCGTTTGTGCCTGAAGGAAAATTCCTGCTGACATAAGAAGGATCGTTAAAAAGATTTTTTTCATGATGACTTGAATTTTAACCTCTGCAAAATAAAAAGGATGGCCTTATACAGCATGCAAAAGGCCATCCAAAAGTATCAATATTATGGTTTGCTTTAATCCTCGAGATGGCCATATTTTCCACTGGAGAATTCGCGGAAAGCATGGTCGATCTCGGCATAGGTATTCATCACAAAAGGACCGTAAGCAGCAATGGGCTCATCGATCGGGGTGCCGCTCATCAGCAGCAAGGTCGATGCTTCCTGTGCCTGCAGGCTGATTTCCAACCCTTCGTTTTTGAAAAGAACCAGCTGGTTCAGGCCGGCCTTTTCCCCGTTGACCTGCACGGCGCCTTCCAGCACCAGCAAGCTGGTGTTTTCCGTTTCCGGGATCTCAAAATCTTCCCGTGCTCCTGCTTTCAGTTGAAACACGAACAGTTGAACGTGGGTAAAGGTACTGGCGGAACCTTTCACCCCTTTGTAGTTGCCGGCAAAGACTTTGACCCTTCCCATTTCTCCCGGAAGTGTGTGCTTTTTCATTTGTTCACCGACCAGGGGCTGGTATTTGGGTTGGGTGTTTTTCGCGGCAGCAGGCAAATTCACCCAAAGCTGCACCATTTGGAAATCGCCGCCGCTGCGGCTGAATTCCTTTTCATAATATTCCTTATGAAGCACGCCGGAGCCTGCCGTCATCCATTGCACATCGCCTTCGCCGATGACGCCGGCGTGGCCGGCGCTGTCATGATGGGCCACTTTTCCATGAAAAGCAAACGTCACTGTTTCAAAGCCTTTGTGCGGATGCACGCCGACGCCCCGTTGTTTTTCTGCCGGCGCAACACTCATTTTGGGATTGTAATCCAGCAACAAAAACGGGCTCATGCGCCGGATGGAAATTTCCTGCGAAGGGAAAAAAGTATGCACGTGAAACCCGTCGCCAACCCAGTGGGGACGGGGGGGATGATATATGTTTTCTATTTTTTTCATCTTTTACGCCTTTTCTATCCTCTGATCTTATCGAGGATGCGGTTTAATTCAACAATTTCCTCCTGATCCAGACGATTCAGAAGGGTATCCATTTTCTTTTCAATGCCGTCCATGGCCGCCAGCAGGGCCATGCCTTTTTCGGTGATCTCCACCGCCTTTTGCCTACGGTCGGTGGGGTTTTCCTGCCGCATGACCAGACCCCGGAGGTACAACTTGTCTACAATCCGGCTCACGTCCGAATACCGGTCGAGCATGCGGCCTTTCAAAAAACCGATGGAAAAAGGCCCTTTTGGGCGAAAGCCGCGCAACACGCGAAGGACATTGTATTGCTGTACCGTAACCCCATGATCCCGCAAGGATTGCAAAAACTCATGGTTCAGCAGATTGGAAGTATACGTCAGATTGATGATCCCCTTATGGTAATCATTGCGAAACCTCCCTTTGATTTCTTCCTCAATTTTCATGTCCCTCTTTTCTCAAGCCGGCCAGCTGAAGAAATCACGAAACCCGAAACCGGATCCGGATCGGGTTTCGTAAACTTCAAACAACATAAAAATAGGCCCTTTCGGAAAAATTTTTCTTACAAGGTTCTGTGTGTCCCGTCGCAAAAAGGCTTGTTCCCGCTGTGTTTACATCCGCAGAACGCCACCTTTTTGGCTTCGGTGATCTCAACTTTAATCGGCGTGAAAGGAGTCCCTTTGTGCATTCCGCTGCAGAAGGGCTGATTGGTGCTTCTGCCACAGGCACACCACCAGTAGGTCCCCGGCTCCATCTCCAACACATAAGGCCCTTTTTGAGCAATCTTTGGTTCTTCCATCGTTTTGATTTTAAAGTTTCTGCAAATATACGTTATTCCATTTAATGTTGTAACGCTTATTTTAAAAAGATTGTTAATTTTATGAAATTGATCACGAAGATTCTTCTATAGAACGGTTTATTGTTAATTTTGCCAGTCAAAACAGACCCACATCCCCCAAACTCAGGATTCAAAATTCTGTCAGGCAGGGAAATGGGTTCAGATTCAACCAATCACCCGGGTGAAGGTGTAGATTAAAAAAATATTATGGCAAATCAGGAAGATTTATTCAAGAAGATTATTTCACACGCGAAAGAATATGGTTTTGTTTACCCGTCGAGCGACATTTATGACGGATTGAGTGCCGTTTACGATTACGGTCCGAACGGCGTTGAGCTGAAAAAGAACATTCGCGATTACTGGTGGAAAGCCATGGTGCAGATGCACGAAAACATTGTGGGGATCGACGCGGCCATTTTTATGCATCCCACCGTATGGAAGGCTTCAGGCCATGTGGATGCTTTTGCCGATCCGCTGATCGACAACAAGGATTCCAAAAAACGGTACCGTGCCGACGTGCTGGTGGAAGATCATATCGCCAAGCTGGAAGCCAAGATCGACAAGGAAATTACCAAGGCACAAAAAAGATTTGGTGAAGCCTTTGACGAACAGCAATTTCGCGAAACCAACCCACGGGTGTTGGAGACACTTCATAAAATCGAAGAGATCAAACACCGCCTGTATCCGGCCATGGAGCAAAACGACATGGCCGGCATCAAACAACTGATTGAAGACCTGGAGATTGCAGATCCCATTTCCGGTTCCAGAAACTGGACCGAAGTCCGGCAGTTTAACCTGATGTTTTCCACCCAGATGGGTTCCACCGCTGAAAGCACCTCGGAAATCTACCTGAGACCCGAAACGGCCCAGGGTATTTTTGTGAATTACCTCAATGTGCAGAAAACCTCCCGGATGAAAATTCCTTTCGGTATTGCCCAGACGGGGAAAGCCTTCCGTAACGAGATCGTGGCCCGGCAGTTTATCTTTCGCATGCGCGAATTCGAGCAGATGGAAATGCAGTTCTTTGTGCAGCCCGGCACCGAAATGGAATGGTTTAAATCGTGGAAGGAAGAGCGCATGAACTGGCATCTTTCCACCGGAATCGACAAAAGCAATTTCCGTTTTCACGATCACGACAAGCTGGCCCATTATGCCAATGCTGCCACAGACATCGAGTTTAACTTCCCCATGGGATTCAAAGAACTGGAAGGCATTCACTCCCGTACCAATTTCGACCTGGGTGCGCATGAGGAATTCTCGGGGAAGAAACTGCGTTACTTCGACAACGAGCTCAATGAAAGCTATGTCCCCTATGTGATCGAGACCTCCATCGGCCTCGACCGGATGTTCCTGGCCATGCTCAGTGCGGCCTACACCGAAGAAACACTGGAAGACGGGTCTGAACGCGTGGTGATGAAGCTGCCGCCGTTCCTCGCACCCACCAAGGTAGCCATCTTCCCGTTGCTGAAAAAAGACGGGTTGCCTGAAAAAGCCAGGGAGATCCTGACACAGCTTCAGGAAGACTTCATGTGCTTCTACGAGGAAAAAGACACCATCGGAAAGCGTTACCGCCGTCACGACGCCATTGGAACACCCTATTGCGTTACCGTGGACCACCAGACACTGGAGGACAATACGGTGACCATCCGAGAACGCGATACCATGAAACAGGAAAGGATCTCCATCGAAGAGATCCGCGGCATCGTAGCCCAACGACTTCGCGAAAGATAGTCTTCGGCGAACCTTCAACATAAAAAAGCCGCCCCGGTATCCGGGACGGCTTTTATTATGTTCTCTGATTCGTTTTATCTCAACTCGAACGTGGTGTGTCCAATGTTGGCATCGTCAACAAAAACATCCACGTTGTAAGTTCCCGGTTGCAGTGGCTGGGTCATGCGGGGTTCATAGTAAAGACAAACGCCCACCGACTGATTCTGATAGTCAACCGTCTTCATGGCACTGTACTGCAACTTGTTACCATTGAAAGTAAAGGAATACTCATCACTTTCGTTGATGGTCAGGATCTTTTTGTTGGGAAGGGCAATCCTTACGTAAACGTTCTTGCTTCCAGGAGCCGTAATTTTGTTGGCGCCCAGGGTGAGACAAACTTTCAGTTTACTGATCCTCTTGATTTTATCGGTCTTCCGTTCCCTGCCACTGCCGGTAACGTGGATCCCTTCAGCTTTCAGGTTGTAAGCGGGGATGACACTGGCCAGCGTAACTTTCTGGGTCAGGGCCGATTTTTCCTGCATCAGGTTCTGATTTTTAGCCTGTTCGGATTTTACCTGCTCTTTAATCTGCCGGTTTTCCAGGGTCAGGGCATGATTCACTTTATACAGAGAATCCAACTGACGCACAAAGCCCTGTTCGATCAGCTGCAGGTCGTGGAATTTTTTCCTAACCTGAAAATATTCGTATTTGGTCCGAAGAAGTTGTTTGATTTCCTTGGCATTGGTCTGGATGATCTGATCTTTCTTTGCCAGTGAATCCGAAAGCTGACCAAATTGTGCTTTCAGCTGGTCGTGTTCCTTCATCAGCGAATTCACCTGGGACATCAGCTCTTGTTTCTGGGCTTCTTTTTCTGCTTTCAGGGTTTTGATGTTCCCCTGAGCCACGAACATCCAGATCGCAAGCCCTACGGCCACTACGATTAAAACAACCAACGCCGCCAGCAGGCCGTTATTGGATTTCTTCGGGCTAATGGATTGATTAGGTTTTGTTTGATTTTCCATGTTTCTCTTAAATTTTTAAAATGCAAAGTTAATAAATTTTAAACCACTTTTCAACATGGGAGGCTTTAATGCCAGGATTTTGACAAAAATAAAGTTAAAAAAAACAGGCGATTTTGGGGGAATCGCCTGTGGGAATTCTGAAAATTAGTTTTTGTATGTAGGATTGCTGTATTTTTTCAGGATCAAAGAAAAAAATTGCCCCTCTGTCGTGTGGGGCAATTTTTTCAGGTAAGGGGTAGTTTTTGATAGAGGGAATCCAGTTTATAGGGGTTTTCATATTCTATCAACTTAACTTTTACTCCCTGTTCTTCGCAAATCGGACAATGTTTTAGCTTCACCGGAAATACATTCTGGCATTCTTTACAATGGTAGTAGAACATCCTGGAGGTTCTTTTGGCCTTCAGATTTACAAAAACAGCATAAACAGGAGTAAGAATGATGCTCAAAAAGAAAAACTTAATCCCTTCTTCCTGGCTCTCGATCTTAAAAACCGTCAGCAGGAAGGTGATGACTAAATAAATGGCAATGGCAAGAATCAGCATCTGTTTTCATTTTAAAAGCACCTTTATTTAGCAAGATCCGGGCCATAGTTTTTAAAAAACTACAATCCAGTTTGTTAGAAGATTTTTCATGACATAATCCCGGCGGAAAATTCCCGGATACCGGCGATTATTCTACGATTTCGTAAAGTCAGGCGGGGTTTCTAAAGAAAAAGGTTAAACATAATGGGCATAGGGATCTTCCTTGGCTTTTCGCCGTTCCTCGGCATTCCGGATCGCCTGAAGTTTTTCCTCATCCGAATACCGGAACCAGTTTCTCACCTCTTCCACACTGCGGTAGCAGCCCATACATATTTTTTCATCATCCAGGACACAAACCTGAATGCAGGGACTCTTTATCATCGTTATCTACTTGTTATAAAGTATTTTATCTTTTGGCGCCGGTATACAGGAAATTATTTCCGGCCTGCAAAATTACCGATAGTTTTCGAAACGAAAAATCAGGCAGGAAAGAAAAGACCGCCGGAAAGGTTCGGGTCTTTGAAATTAAACGACTACTTCCTGGCTAAGATTGAGCTTGATCCGCGAAACAACCATGTCGATGGCCACCTTGTTGTTACCGCCTTCCGGGATGATCACGTCCGCATGCAATTTGGTAGGTTCAATAAACTGCTGATGCATGGGTTTCACAAATTTGGCATAATGCGTCAGGGCATCCTCGTAATTCCGGCCCCGTTGCTGAATGTCGCGGCGGATGATCCGCATGAGCCTTTCATCGCTGTCGGTGGAGACGAAGAGTTTGATGTCCAGCATTTTTCTGACTTCCGGGTTGGTCATGATCAGGATCCCCTCTACAATGATCACTTTTTTGGGGCTCACGGTCTGGGTTTCCTTGGCACGCCCGCAGGTTACGTAGGAATAAATGGGCATTTCGATGCTTTTTCCCTGTTGCAACAGATGCAGGTGGTGTGTCAGCAGGGTCCATTCGATGGAATTGGGATGGTCGAAATTGATTTTCAGCTTTTCTTCCTTGGGGAGATCCCCATTGTCGTAATAGTAGGAATCCTGTGTGATGATGGCCACCGAATCTTTCGGTAACGACGCCACAATTTTCTTCACGACGGTGGTTTTTCCCGATCCGCTTCCGCCTGCTATTCCGATCACTAACATAATACCCTGGTTTTATTTTCCAAAAATATAAAATTACGGCAAAAATAAAACATTTGCCTGTTGTTCACCTGATTAATGACTAAATCCAGCGGCCTTAATGTGCAGGACTTTCCGGATTTTTGCTTTCGCAGAATTCTGTCAGCACGCCGAAGGTAGATTTGGGATGGAGAAAAGCAATATCCAGGCCTTCGGCGCCCCGGCGCGGGGTCAGGTCGATGAGTTTCACCTCCTTCTTTTGGGTTTCCTCAAGGCAGTTTTCGAGGTCTTTCACCGCAAAGGCCATGTGGTGCAGGCCTTCTCCTTTCTTTTCGATGAATTTGCCCACGGCGCCTTCCGGGTCGGTGCTTTCCAGCAGCTCGATCTTGGTCTGTCCTACCTTGAAAAAAGCTGTTTTTACTTTCTGATCTTTCACTTCCTCGATGTTGTAACATTTCAGCCCGAGGACGTTTTCATAAAACGGGATGGCTTCGTCAAGACTTTTTACGGCGATGCCAATGTGTTCGATGTGCGATATTTCCATGTGATTGGTTGTGTTTTGATGATTGCCAAACAGCTGCGGCAAAGATATTGAAAAGAAGGTTAAAAGTCGTTTTAAATAACGGTCAGATGCCGGGCGATCAATGCGGGGGAGGTTTAGAAAATATTACTGATGTCGAGGTCCAGCGCATCTTCAAAGCGGATCATGGCATTGATCAGGCGGGCATTCGAAAAGTTAGCCAGATCATTCGGCGCGATTTCTGCTGACAGGATCTGTTCCGTTTCCAACAGAAAGCTGCGTTGTGTGCCTTTTAAAAGCGGAAAGGCGGGGGTAAGCCAGTTTCTGCCGTTGTAAAATAAAATGTTGCAAAACGAAGTGTCTGTGATGAAACCGTTTTTCACGATCAGGATGTCATCGGCGTTTTCCCGTTTTTCAAAAAGACGGTTCAGGGCCTCCCGGTCGGCATACTTCAGTGAATAATCGATAGAATCCGCCCCGACGATCTTCAGGCTTTGAATTTTGGGTAATTGATAGGAAACCCATTCAGTTTTTCTGATTTCAGTATCGTAGATGATACGGCATTTGAACAATCCTTTTTCCGGCACCGGGTTCCCTTCCGCCAGTTTGTGCTTCAGGATTTCCTCCAGATCGAATTTTTCCGAAATGCCAAACAGCGTTTTCCGGGAAGCCTCCATGCGTTTCTGATGAAAGCTCAGGTTCCGGAATTTTCCGTCTTCGTAACGAAGGGTTTCAAGCAAGCGGCACATAGATCTTCTGTATGAGTTCATGATATTCATCTTCCGCATTGCTTTGGGCTGTGATGCCTCCGCCGCTTCGGTAAAACATCCCATCAGAGGATTTTTCGATAAAGCGGATCAACACGGCGCTGTCGAGGTTGGTACCGTCAAAAATACCTGCGATTCCTGTGTAGTAACCTCTTTCTGTACCCTCCGCTTCTCGGATGATTTCCAGCGTCTTTTCTTTGGGTGCCCCCGAAACCGATCCTGCCGGCAGCATGCCGAAAATGATATTGCCAAGTTCGGAAAAATAATCTTCCGGCAGCATGCCTGTGATCTCAGAACTCATCTGAAGGATTTCGTTTTTGTGCGTTTTCAGATGATCGATATACCGGAACCGTTTCACTTCCACCTTTCGGGCCACCCTGCTCAGGTCATTGCGGATCAGGTCGACGATGGTGGCATGTTCTGCCGTTTCTTTCCGGTCGTTCAGCAAAGTCTCTTCTGCCTGCGGCAGCGAAGCGTCGATGGTGCCTTTCATGGGAAAGGAACGGATCTTTCCGTTCTCGATCTTCACAAAGATCTCGGGTGAAAAACAAACAAAAGCATCCCGGAACCAGAGTTTGTATTTTGCCCGGCTCGAGAAAAAGATCTCTTTCAGGTCGTAATTGGTTTCAATCCGGCTGGGGAAGGTCAGGTTCAGCAAAAAAGAATTGCCGTACCGGATGTTTTCCTGCACTTTCTGAAACGCTTCCCGGTATTGCTTTTTCGAAAAATTATGGATTTGGAATTGAAGTGGTTTTGCCGTTTTCGAAACGTCAGAATAATTTCTGATCCCGTTAAAATCATAGAGAATCTCACCGGGATCCATCTTCTCCAGCGGCCTGACAAGCGGCTTTTGCAATTCGAAGTCGATGAGAAAGAAAAACGGAATCCGTTCCTTCCCCAAACGGTTCATGGTTTCAATACTTTCTTTCACCGTGTTTTTCATCGTTGTTTTTCAGCCGGAAAGTCGCAAAAGTAAGAATTTCAGATAGTATAAATGGGTGTAATCTCAGGAAATCCGTTGCGCAGCGATGTTTTTTTTTGGTATTTTTCAGGTGCAATTAGAACCAATATGTTCAGGAAATTTCGCCGCCTCTTTTATACGTGTTTTTCTATGCTCATTTTCCTCTTCGGAGGCGCGTTAAAGGCACAATCCGATTATTCCTGGTGGAATCAGCAGCAGAACTGGAACGGCATCACTTCGTGGGTAGATTACATGATCATGTCGCCGTATTACATGGGTCCCAATGCGTTGCCGGTTCCCTTTCAGGAAAAGGGTAAAGTCGGCTCCGAAGCCTATTTACGGATCTACAGCGACTCTTACCACCAGCCGGGTGGAAACACCCAGGATCTGGGGGGCAGGCTGTATATTCCGTTCTATAAAAATGTCGTGGCGTTGGAAATGTGGGGCATCATCCAGGAACATTACACCATGAGCGAGGCCCTGGCGGTTGAAGACCGTGCCCGGCACCAACATCCGGAAGGGTTCGCCGCAGGCGATGTCTATTTTGCCACGGTGATCGCCTTACCGCTACCAAAGCATTTCCCGGAAATGGCATTGAGAATCGGATTGAGAACCGCTTCGGGAAACCATCTGTACGATGCCCGCTATACAGATACACCCGGATATTTTTTCGATCTTTCTGCTGGAAAAGACCTCCGGATCAACCTTCATTCCTTTATCAGGATCTATGGCATGTTCGGTTTTTATTCCTGGCAAACCAACCTCTCCTCCTATCATCAGGATGATGCGGAATTGTACGGGATCGGGATGGATTACACTTTCGGAAAAAATACAATCGGCACCCGTCTGGCAGGATACCATGGTTATGTGGGAAACCATGCGTTGGTCATCATTAATCAGCAAAAACCGGTCCCGTTTAACGACCGGCCCGTTGTTCTCAGATTGGAATACACACATAAATGGCGGTGGTTTCAGGCAGGATTGCGGTATCAGGATGGCCTGAACGATTTTCAAAGTCAGGGGTGGCGGTTGTGGATGAGTTATGCTTTTCCTGCCATAAAAATCAACCGGGACGGCGGGTAAATCCGTATTTTTACAGAAAAAAAAGATGGACCCGGAAGCCTTAAGAAAAGAAGTAATCGAAGCCGGAAAGGAGCTGGTCCGCGAAGGACTGGTGAGCCGCAGTTGGGGAAACATCAGCGTCAGGGTGGACGAAAGTCACATGCTGATCACGCCCAGCGGCCGGACTTACGACGATCTGAAACCCGATGAGCTGGTGCTGATGGATTTCAGGACGCTGAAATATGAAGGTTCGGTCAAACCGTCTTCCGAATTCCGGTTGCATGCCGAAGTTTACAGACAGCGCACGGACCTCCGGGCAGTCATCCATACCCATCAGAAAAATGCTTCAACTGTCGCGGCAGCCCGAAGGGACATCCCACCCGTCATCGATGACATGGCCCAGATCATCGGCCCGTCGGTTCGGGTGACACGCTACACCGTGGCCGGAACCAGGACGTTTGCTAAAAGAGCCGTCAGGGCACTTCGGGGCCGCCAGGCAGCCCTGCTGGCCAACCACGGCGCGCTGTGCGCCGGACGCAACTTGCAGGAGGCCTTTACGGTTTCACAGATCCTCGAAAAAGCGGCAGGAGCCTTCATAGAGGCTTCTTTTCTGGGTGGCGCAAAATCCATTCCCAGGATCAATGCCACCCTCATGCATCAGGTGTACCT
>JBJKPL010000139.1:0-4233 GCA_046706345.1 Candidatus Sulfidibacterium sp. | reverse complement strand
TAAAATCCGTTACCGACAACATTATGGCTGCTTCTCCGGATGCCATCATCATTATTGGTTCCAATCCGCTCGACGTTATGACCTATGCAGCTCATATGGCCTCCGGCAAATCAGCAAACAAAGTTTTTGGCCAGGCTGGCGTTTTGGATACTGCCCGGTACCGTGCTTTCATTGCTGAGGAACTGAATGTTTCTCCGATGGATATTCAGGCCTTGCTCATGGGCGGCCATGGCGATACCATGGTCCCGTTGCCGCGATACACCACCGTCAGCGGAATTCCCGTGACCGACCTGATCTCCAAAGAAAAACTCGATGCCATCGTCAACCGAACCAAAAAAGGCGGCGGAGAGATTGTGAACTTGCTGGGGACTTCTGCCTGGTATGCTCCGGGTGCTTCAGCCGCCCAGATGGTGGAATCTATCGTGCAGAACCAAAACCATATTTTCCCTTGCTGTGTGCGTCTCGACGGACAATGGGGCCTGAAAGACGTATACATGGGTGCTCCGGTGAAACTGGGACGCAACGGTGTGGAACAGGTGATCGAGATCAACCTGAATGCTGACGAAATGGCCCTGCTGGAAACTTCCGCCGGCCACGTAAGAGAAGTTATGGCTGTTTACGACAATATGAAACTGAATTAAAATTCTTTTCAAAATACTTCGAAGAGGCTGCCCGCATATAGCGGGCAGCCTCTTGTTTTATTAACTTTGTTGTTGCAGTCTTTTCGCGTGGATCACTAAATTTAGTCTGATGCAACGTATTGTTATTCTGACCGGTGCAGGCATGAGTGCCGAAAGTGGCATCAGCACTTTCCGTGACCATGACGGATTGTGGCAGACCCACCGCATGGAAGACCTTGCCACCCCGGAAGCCTGGGCCAAAAACCCGGAACTGGTGCTTGATTTTTACAACCAACGCAGAAAACAACTCTTTGAAGTCAGTCCCAACGCCGGTCATCGGGCGCTGGTAAGACTGGAACAACAATACGATGTGCAGATCATCACCCAAAACGTGGACGATCTGCACGAACGCGCCGGCTCCGCCCATGTGTTGCATTTGCACGGCGAACTGCGGAAGGCAGTCAGCACCGTGGATCCCACCCTGGTCTATGATATCGGAAACCAGCCCATACATCTGGGCGACCGTTGTGAGAAAGGTTCGCAACTCAGGCCTTACGTGGTCTGGTTTGGAGAACCCGTTCCTTTGATTGGCGAAGCCGCGAGAATGGCAGCGTCCGCAGAGATCTTTATGGTGATCGGAACTTCCCTGGTCGTCTATCCGGCCTCGGGACTGATCCATTACGTGAATCCCAGTGCCATCAAATATTATGTGGATCCCAGGGCGTTTGAGGTCCACGGGGTTCTGAATTTAAAAATCATCCGGCAAATGGCCGGCACCGGTGTGCCGGACCTGGTGGATAAATTGCTAAAAGCCGTCTGAATCCTTTTCGACTGCCGTATTCAACAAGCATATTGTGTACCTTTGCACCCCAGATAAAACAGATTTATGAAAAAGATCATTTCCCTTTGTGTATTGCTGCTGACAGGGATATTGTTGTTGCCCTCCTGCAGTAAGAAAGCCTCCGATCAGCAGGCTTCCATCGATCACCAGACCATTGAAAATTATGTGGCTGCCAACAATCTTCAGGGGCAGTATACATCCGACGGTATATTTTATGTGATCCAGAATGCAGGTTCTTCCCACCATCCCTCACCAACTTCAACGGTTACGGTCAATTATAAGGGCTATCTGCTCGATGGCACCGTGTTCGATCAGCAGACGGATGCCACCCTCAGCCTGGCACAGGTGATCAAAGGATGGCAGGAAGGCATTCCCCTGATCGGCACCGGGGGACAGATCCTGCTGATCATCCCTTCTGGGCTGGCTTATGGCGGAAGTCAGGCCGGAAGCATTCCGCCCAATTCCGTGCTGGCCTTTAACATTACGCTCATAGGTTACACAAATTAATCCTCCTGTTTTTGAAACAGGACATGAACACATAATTTTATTATTTGCATCTTTGCGATGATGAAAATCTTCCGGCTGAAAATAATGGGGTTGCCCGTCATCCTGCTGGCCTTTGCAGGCCTGATCGGTTGTGCGCGGGTGGTTGCTCCCACCGGCGGGCCGAAAGATGTGACCCCGCCGAAGGTAGTCCGGTGTTTCCCTGCCAATTTTTCTCCCAATGTCAAAACCCGTCAGATTGCCATCACCTTTGATGAATATGTTCAGATTAAACAGTTCAATCAGGAAGTGCTTATTTCTCCGCCCATGGATACCTTTCCGGATTATAAACTCAGGAAAAAAACCCTGTTCGTGCGGCTGAAAAGTCATCTGAAACCCAATACCACCTATACCATCAACTTCGGCCAGTCTATTTCTGACATTACCGAGGGAAATATTCTGAATAATTTTTCCTACGTATTTTCCACGGGAAAGCATGTGGATTCGCTGAGTTTAAGAGGGCAGGTCCTGGATGCAGAGGATCATACCCCGCAGAAAGACATTACCGTCATGTTGTACAAAAACAACAACGACACCCTTCCGCTCCGGTTGTTGCCGTTGTATGTAAAACCGTACTACATAAGTAAGACCAATAAAAACGGAAAGTTTCTTTTCTCGGGACTGGCCGACACAACTTATCTGTTGTTTGCGCTGAAGGATATGGATTATAGCATGACCTATAATCTGCCGACGGAAGAAATTGCATTTTCTGACTCGCTGGTGCATCCGCAATTCCGTCCCGCGCCGTTGTTTGATACCACGTTGTTTAAAAAACTGGTTCACCCCGGCATGGCTAAAGACACAATTCAGCATATCGTAGATTCCCTTCAATCGATGGCCGATTCACTGGCAACCCGGTCTATGGCAAAGCATCCACTTTACCTCTTCCAACCGGCGGATACGATTCCCAAACTACTGAAAATAAATCTGGTCAGGAAAAACACGGTGGAGTTTGCTTTTAATTTTCCTGCAGATACCGTAAAGATTACTTCGGAAAACTATGCGCCCCGGGAAACCTGGTTTAAACCCGAGTGGAATGAAGGAAAAGATACGTTGACGTGGTTCCTGAAAGAGCCGCATCCTGACAGCCTGCATCTGTTGGTTATGAACGGACGCGATACGCTGGGCTTCAGACAAATGAGTGTGGTTCCCATGAACAAGCAGGTAGTCCGGCGAAAAAAGCACGAAAAACCGCCAAAAGAATACCTCAGCTGGAATTCCAATCTGCAAAGTACTATTAAACCGGGTGAAAAACTGGAAATCATCTTCAGTCAACCGGTGGACCGGATCCGTTTGGATTCTGCCTTACTGGTAGAAAGTAAGGACAGTGTCTATAATCCGCCTCATTATTTTGCCGACAGCATTCACCGGACGCTGGTCTTTCCCTTTAAGGTTTTGCCTGACCAGCTTTACAGCCTGAGAATTCCCGACTCCACGATTATCGACTGGAACGGTTATTTTAACAAAGGGATCCTGGTCTCGTTGCAATCCAAAAAAACCAAAGATTACGGGGTGCTGCGGTTTTCTGTCAACCCCCAGATTGATCAGCCCTATATTTTCCAGGTGCTGGCATCCAAAGGACAGGTGGCCTATACCCGGTATTTTTCATCCCCGAAGGAGATACTGATAGAAAATGTGAACCCCGGAAGTTATAACTTCCGCATTATTTATGACCGGAATAACAATCGGAAATGGGATCCGGGGAACTACCGGCATCAACTGGAACCTGAAAAGGTGATCTATTATCCTAAGCAGATCACCGTCAGGGCAAACTGGGAAATTGACGAGAACTGGAGTTTTTAACTAATAATCGGTCCGGTTACACCGGTCGATGCATTCCAGAATTTCAGTGATGGTCAGATTCTTCAACGCGTAATAGATGTTCTTTCCGTCGCGTTTCGAAATCAAAATGTTTTTGCTCTTAAGAATGTTGAGATGGTGAGAGGCTGTGGCCTGCTCAATATCAAGACTCTGGTATATTTCGGTCACACTTAAGGGCTCTGAATGCTGGGCAAGCAGATCAATGATCGCGATCCTCATGGGATGGGACATGGCCCTGAGTTTCCCGGCAGCCTGTTCAAGTTTTTCGGTGTCTAATTGAAATTGAAACATAAATGATCATTCTTTTATGCTAAATTATGATTTATATCTAGGTTAATATTTACATATATGATTATACTCCATATTTTATAACAGGTCTAAATAAATTAGAGTCTATTAATTATTAAA
>JBJKPL010000138.1:0-3988 GCA_046706345.1 Candidatus Sulfidibacterium sp. | reverse complement strand
AGTGCACCACGGCCTGCAGATTTCCCACGGCAAACGGGTCTTTGATCCAGTCTTTGGCGATGATCTGGTCCTTGTATTTTACAAAAAGCTGCAACCCGATCAGGGCCGAGCCTTCCAGGATCGTCATTACAATCAAAATGATTTTCAGCCAGTTTCCGAACTTCAGCTTCTTATCTGCCATTTTCATGATGGCGTAGGTGGCCAGGAAGGTCAGCGGGAAATAGCAGTAGGAAGAATAATGAATGATCTTTGTTTTCACGATGGTGAAAAGGATCAGCACGACCCAGAAGCTGATCATCATCCAGTTCCGGAACAGCTTCTGTGTGATGTTCTGATCTTTAAACTTACGGAACGCCGCCAGGGCAAAGATCGACGCCGGGAAAACGCCCACCAGCAATACCACAAAGTGATACATCAGAAATCCGCCGTGACCGGCGTCTTTTTGAGAGAACAGCCGGATCTGGTACTGGATGAATTCGAGGATCAGATAGGCCTTTCCGCTGAAGATCTGCAGGATGAACCAAAATCCCCCGATCAGCAACAGTGTGATGCCGTAGATCAGTAGAAAGCGCAGGTTGAAGACTTTTTTCCAGCTGCGGTCGATGATCAGCCAGACGCCCAAGGCGAGCAGGAAATCCAGCAAGGCCACCGGTCCCTTGGTCATGATGCCCAGGCCGATGGACGCCGCCGACAAAAAGATAAACCAGTTTTTGTTCCGCTTCTCATCGGGCGAAAGATACAGCACCATAAAATAGATCCCCAGGAAAATAAACAGGTTGAACCAGGGGTCGATGATGCCCGAATGGAAATACATCTGCGGCAGAATGGAACCGGCATACACCAGCGCCCAAAGCAGGCCGAATTTATGACTGAAGAGTTTTTCGCCGATCAGATAAATGGTGATGAGGGTGGCAATGCCGACCATGGCGTTGGGGAACCGTGCCGCAAAGGCGTTGATGCCAAAGGCTTTCATGGCCAGCACCTGCATCCAGATAAACAGCGGCGGTTTTTCCCAGAAAGGCAGGAAATTGATCTGCACGGTGAGATAATTGTGGGTAAGCAGCATTTCGCGGGCCGACTCGGCAAAGTTGATCTCGTCCCAGTCGAACAGGTGCACGACGCCCAGGAAGGGGACAAACAACAGCGCTGCCACCACGGCGATGAGCAAGACGGTTAACGTTTTTTTATTCATGTTTTTTCCTGTGAAACAATGGATAATTTAACTTGTCGGGATAATGTTTTTCAAACCAGAGGATGGGGATCGTCATGGAAAGGATGCCCACGAGCGAGCCGAATTCCACATCGATCAGAAAGTGTTGCGAAAGGTAGATCCTCGAAAAACCGATCAAACAGGCCAGAAGCAGCCACAGCACTTTCAGCCAGGATTTTTTACTGAGAAAGATCAGGATGATGAAATACCCGAAAGCGCTGGCGGTGTGGCCCGAAGGGAAACTCCCGTAAAAATGCACGACCACACCCGGCACCAGGTACAGTTGATGAAGATGCTGAAAATAAGCCGCGGGGCGCATGACATCGGGAAAGACAAGATGTTTCAGTCCCTGAACCAACAGGGTGGTGATCAGCGTTCCGGACAAAAAGATGAGTCCGTTCCGTACCCTGGTCAGCAGGAGCGCGAGGGCGAGAAACACCACTCCCCAACCCCCCAGGAAGGTCATAAACCGGAAGAACGCGTTAAAAAAAGCGGAATGGTATTGGTTGATGGTCAGATGGATCTCGGCCTTGGGAAAGGAAAGCAGGATCACGCCGACAGCGAGAAACAAGACGACATACAGTCCGAACACCCATTTGTTTTGCTGAAGAAATGCTTTCATAAATAAAAAATCATCCCGGAAAATAATTATCAAAATTATTAAAACCTGTTCCCTTGTCTTTTTACCGGCCACAAAATTAGGCTTTTTTAAGGATTCCGGGGACGTGATCGAAATTTGTAAAAATCTGCGTTAATGACGCCAGGCCTGGCGTCATTAACGCAGAAATCACAAAATCCTAAAATTGTAAAAAATTGATTCTAAAGAATGTACAACCTTAAAAAAACAAATCATGATTTTTTCAATAAAAATGTTTGCATCCTATAAATTTTTATTTCTATTTTTGCTGCGATATGAAAATGAACAAAAATACAAATTGGTGGTGGCACACTTTTCGTCCGAAACTGACGTGAAGTAGCACTGCTATGTAATAATATAAATCAAGCGGTCTGTCGAATTCACGACAGGCCGTTTTTTTTTAATCCAAAGAACAAATGAAGCAACAAACCATTTTCGTAAAAACAAAAAAAATGCTGGCCGACACCCTCACTCCGGTGGGATTGTATCTGAATTTGAGGGATCAGTTTTATCATGCTTTTCTGTTGGAAAGCTCCGATTATCATGGCAATGAGAACAAATATTCTTTCGTTTGCCTGGATCCTTTGGCTTCCTTCAGCTTTCAGGACAACCGGATCACCACCCAGTGCGGGAGCCAGGCCGAAACCGTTGAGCCCGGCAGCAGGCAGGAACTGATGCCGCAGCTTCAGTCGTTTATCAGCAGCTTTGTTTTGCAGCAGGAAAACGAAGTCCCCACAGGAGCCAACGGTTTTTTTGGCTACACGGCGTATGATGCGGTGCAGTATTTCGACACACTGGAATTTCATTCCCCCACGCCCGAAGAAGAAAAGATCCCGCTGATGCATTACACGGCGTTCCGGTTTGTATTGCGTTTCGATCATTTCAAGAACGAATTGCTGGTCACCGAAAACCGGCTTCAGGGAGAAGAATCCCGGATGGAAAAAATCGAAACCCTGCTGCACATCAACAAATTCCCGTCTTACAACTTCCAGCTCACCGGAGAAGAGCAATCCAATGTGACGGGGGATCAGTACATGGAAATGGTACGGCAGGGTATTGCGCACTGCCGTCGCGGCGATGTTTTTCAGATCGTGTTGTCGCGCCGGTTCTCGCAGGGCTTCCGGGGAGATGAATTTAACGTGTACCGGGCGCTGCGGTCTGTCAATCCGTCCCCGTATCTGTTTTATTTTGATTATGGGAATTTCAAGCTTTTCGGGTCGTCGCCCGAAGCGCAATTAAAAGTCACCCGCGGCAAGGCCGTCATCAACCCCATTGCCGGGACTTTCAGAAGGACGGGAAAAGATGAAGCCGACAAGGAACTGGCGGAAAAACTTGCTGCCGATCCCAAAGAAAATTCAGAACATACCATGCTGGTCGATCTGGCCAGAAACGATTTGAGCCGTAACGGGAAGGATGTCGTGGTGAAAACCTATAAAGAAATCCAGTATTACAGTCATGTGATCCATCTGGTTTCTGAAGTGGAAGCAACACTGAATAAAAACTCAACCCCACTTCAGGTTTACGCCGACACCTTTCCCGCCGGCACTTTGTCGGGTGCCCCCAAATACAAAGCCATGGAGCTCATCGACCGCATCGAGAACCGCAGCCGCGGATTTTACGGCGGCGCCATCGGCATTCTGGGTTTCGACGGCTCGCTGAACCATGCCATCACCATCCGGAGCTTCATGAGCAAAAACAACAAACTGCATTTTCAGGCCGGCGCCGGTATCGTGGTATCTTCCGTGCCGGAGAACGAACTCCAGGAGATCAACAACAAACTGGGCGCTTTAAAATCAGCCATCACACTGGCGGAAACATTGTAAAAATTTAGAAATGAAAAAACTATTAGTCCTCGACAATTACGATTCGTTCACGTACAACCTGGTGCATTACATCCGGGAACACGGTGGATTTGAAGTGGATGTGATCCGCAACGACCAGATCACGCCTGAGGAAGTAGAACCGTACGATCGCATTGTCCTGTCGCCGGGTCCGGGCCTGCCCGACGAAGCCGGGATCCTGAAAGAAGTCATCCGGCGCTATGCGCCCGAAAAAAAGATCCTGGGTGTCTGCCTGGGCATGCAGGCCATGGCTGAAGTGTTCGGTGGCACGCTGCTCAACCTGCAGGTTGTCTTTCACGG
>JBJKPL010000137.1:0-29724 GCA_046706345.1 Candidatus Sulfidibacterium sp. | reverse complement strand
AAGGTTTAAGACAGCAGGTATTGAAGAATCTGGGCACACTGACAAAAAAAGGCATTCAGGTGGTGATCGTCCATGGCGGCGGACCCTTTATCAAGCAGGCCCTGGCCGAGGCTGGTATTGAATCGGAGTTCGTCGACGGACTGCGGAAAACCACGCCCCGCGCTTTCGAATATGTTGAAATGGCCCTGAACGGAAAAGTCAACGGCGATCTGGTAAGCCATTTCAACCGGATGGGGTTTCCCGCCGTCGGTTTATCCGGCAAAGACGGGAAGACGGTAACGGCGGTCCAACGGCATCATGTAAAAGAGATTAACGGTACTCCTGAGGAAATAGACCTGGGCCGCGTGGGCAATGTGGCCGCGGTGAACCCGGATCTGATCCTTACACTGCTGGAAAAAGAATTTATCCCCGTGATCTCCTGTATTGCAGACGACGAGCGGGGCGCTGGTTTCAACATCAATGGAGACCTGTTTGCCGGGCACATCGCCGGGGCACTCCAGGCTGACGAATACATCGTACTGACGAATGTTGACGGCCTTCAAAGAGATAAAAGCGATCCGGAAACGCTCATCCGGGAACTCCAACTTTCGAGTTTGCAACAGCTGAAGAAAGACAACATCATCCAGGGCGGGATGATCCCCAAGATCGATTCCTGCGTGACTGCGCTTGGTCTGGGTGTGAAAAAGGCCAGGATCCTCAACGGTACCCGTCCGGAACAGATCCTCCAGTTAATGGAAAATAAAAATATCGGGACAACCATAACCAAATAAATACTGCACCCATGAAACCAGAATCCAATCAGGCGTTCATCGAACGCGATAAAAAAAGCTATTTACAGACCTTCAGGCGGTATCCCATCATGCTGGAACGCGGGATGGGTTCCCATGTCTGGGATGTGGAAGGCAATGAATACATCGACGTCCTCGGTGGCATTGCCGTGAACAGTGTGGGGCATGCGCACCCCAGGGTGGCCCGGGCCATCGGCGAGCAGGCCGAGAAGCTCATCCACATCTCCAACTTTTATCTCAGCCGGCCGCAGTTGCTGCTCTCCGAAAAACTGAGGCAGCTCTCGGGACTGGACCGCGTCTTTCTAACCAACAGCGGGGCCGAATCGGTGGAAGGCGCCCTGAAGATCGCCCGGAAATATGCCCATAGCCTGGGACGGGGCGGCAACATCATCTCTTTTGGAGGCTCCTTTCACGGTCGCACCCTGGCCACCATCGCCACCGGAAAAAAACAAATGCAAAAAGGTTTCGAGCCCATTCCGCATGGTTTCATCCAGGTGCCTTTCAACGACCTGGCTGCATTGAAAACTGCCGTGGATGATGAGACCGCGGCGATACTCATCGAGCCCATCCAGGGGGAAGGCGGTATCCATGTGGCAGATGAAAAATTCATGACCGATCTGCGTGCCCTCTGCACTCAGGAAAATATCGTGCTCATCTTTGATGAAATTCAATGCGGCATCGGGCGGACGGGGACTTTCTTTGCCAAGGAACATTTCGGCGTGCAGCCCGACATCATGACCCTGGCCAAAGCGTTGGGCGGCGGCATGCCCATCGGAGCCGTATTATCGTCCGAGAAAGTCAGTGCGGCCATGGAATTCGGGGATCACGGAACCACCTTCGGCGGCAATCCGCTGGCCTGTGCCGCCTCACTTGCAGCCCTGGAAGTCATTGAAACCGAAGACCTCGTGCTGCAAGCCAAAGAAAAAGGCCGCTGGGTAACCCTTCAGCTGGAGGAATGGAAAGAGCCTTCCATCCGTGAGATCCGGGGCAAAGGCCTGATGATCGGCATCGAATTTGACTTCGAAACGAAACCACTGGTACAGAAAATGCTGGAGAAAGGCGTGCTGACCAATGCGACGGCAGGCAACGTACTGCGGCTGGTCCCGCCGCTGAACATCAGTTATGAAGACCTTGACAGGGTGTTAACCATTTTGAAAGAATCAATAGAAGAAATAAAATCATGAGGAAGAAAATCGCGAACATCGGAGCTACCGGCTACACAGGATCGGAGCTGGTAAGAATCTTATCGGGGCATCCGGAAGTGGAAATCACCATGATCACATCGGAAAGCCATGCCGGTAAGCTACTTTCCGATGTGCATCCGTTTTTTAAAGGCAGGATTGACTTCACGCTGGTCTCGTCCAAAGAACTCCGGCCCGAAGGCCTGGACCTGGTTTTTCTGGCGCTACCCCATGGTGTTTCCATGGATTTCGTAAAGAAATACCACGACGCACCGTTCCGGATCATCGATCTTTCGGGAGATTTCCGGCTGAGTCATGAATCGGTGTATGAGACCTGGTATCAAAAAAAACACCATCATCCGGAAGGCTTCCGCGATGCGGTGTTTGGCAGTCCCGAGCTCTTCCCGGAGGAGATCCGGAAATCCCGCCTGATCGCCAACCCGGGATGTTATCCCACCAGTGCCATTCTGGCCCTGGCGCCGTTGTTGTCTTCAGGCCTTATCGATACGGCACCGATCATCGTGGACTCCAAGTCGGGCGTCACCGGCGCCGGCGTCAAACCCAGTGCCACCACCCACTTCTCCAACGTGCATGATAATTTTAAAGCGTACGGGCTGAAAAATCACAGGCACACCATTGAGATCGAAGAAATTGCCGATCAGATCGCCCGGGCGAAAACGAAGGTCCAGTTCACCCCGCACCTGCTGCCGGTGGACCGGGGTATTCTCACGACGGTATATGCACGGCCCGTATCTGCCATCAGCGAAAAGCAACTGCAGGATCACTATACCGGATTTTACCAAAAGGCACCGTTTGTTCAGTTGACCGACACACCGCCGTCGATCAAGGAGGTGCGGGCAACGAACTTCTGCCACCTGTATGTGACCTATGATCCGAGGACAGACTTGATCGTGGTTGTCAGCGTCATCGACAACCTGGTAAAAGGTGCTGCCGGCCAGGCGGTGCAGAACATGAACCTGCTTTTCGGATGGGACGAGACCACCGGATTAACCCAAATGCCTATTCATCCTTAACTCAAAAACAACACATCATGGATTTAATAAAAAACATCACCAATGTCAGGGGAATCAAATGCTGGGGTGCCCACACCGGCATTAAGTCCATGCGCCGCGACCTGGCGCTGATCTATTCGGAAGTACCGGCGCATGCGGCGGCCGTATTCACCCAAAACAGTGTCGTCGCCGAGCCGATCAAAGTCTCCCGAAGACATATCGCCAACGGGGTGGCCCAGGCCATTGTCATCAATGCCGGAAACGCCAACGCTGCCACCGGAGAGCAGGGCCGCGCAGGCGCCGAAGCCATGGCCCAAACCATGGCCGAAGAACTGAACATCGATAAGGAACTGGTGCTGGTGGCCTCCACCGGCGTCATCGGGAAACCCTTCCCCACGGAAGAAATTTTGGCGGGGATCCGCGAAAACGTGAAGAAACTGTCCTCCAAATCCAGCGCCGGATCCTTTGCCGCCAACGCCATCCTGACGACAGACACCTTTGCCAAAGAAGGCTTCATCGAATTTTCGGCCGATGATTATGAGATCAACATGGCAGGCATCGCCAAAGGCTCCGGCATGATCCATCCCAACATGGGAACCATGCTGGCCTTTATCCTCACCGACCTGTCGATCGACGCCAAACTGCTGAGTGATACCGTTAAGAAAGCCGTAGACAAGTCCTTCAACATGATCACCGTGGACGGCGACACCTCCACCAACGATATGGTGGCAGTCCTGGCCAACGGGCTGGCAGGGAACGACATGATCCGGACCAAACGCGACAAAGGCTATACCGAATTCAAAAAGAACCTGGAGAGCCTGATGATCCATCTGGCCAAGACCATTGTCTCCGACGGCGAGGGAGCATCCAAATTTATTGAATACGAGGTTATCAAGGCTCCGGATGAAGAAACGGCGCGCAAACTCATCCGGACCATCTCGGATTCCACCCTGGTGAAAGCCGCCATGTATGGTCGTGATCCCAACTGGGGCCGGATCATCGCCGCAGCGGGAAATGCCGGTGTGAACTTCGATTATTCCCAGGCCGACCTCTGGCTGGGGGACGAGACCCATCAGATGAAACTACTGGCCAAAGGGAGCCCCATGGAATATGATACGGGTTACATGAAAAAACTATTGCGCGATTCCCACATCCGTATGACCCTCAGCCTGAACAACGGCCGGGCCAAAGCCACAGGCTGGGGCTCGGACCTTACCACAGACTATGTCGTTTTCAATTCCGTGTATACAACCTGAGCAGGAAACGGATTTTCGACCCTGTTGAAGAAAAAAGGGAGTACAGAAATTGTTGGGTTGGAATGCAACAGGCAGACCTTTCTGCGGGAATCCATGATTTAAAACAGCTGGGTTTTCAGTTTCATTTTCTGTTTGTGGGGAAATCGCTTTTCAAAGGTCTCCAATTCCCTGGGGTTTACCACAAAAGCCTGGTCTTCAAAGAACCTTCCGTTCACCTCGTTCAGAGCGCCGGGGCACAGTTCCAGGGCCATAAAAGCCTCAAAATTTTGAAAATCTTTGGTCGTGATGCCAAAGTTTTCAGCATTGTTGAAACCAAAACGGTGGTAATAATCCGGACTTCCGAAAAGGATCATGGCCGGATATTCCAGTCTTCGGGCTTCTGCAATGGATGTTTTCATCAGAAAGGCGCCATACCCCTTGTTCTGCAGGGATGGCAATACGGAAACGGGCCCCACACACAGTACTTCATGCTTAATATCGAGAGAATCCTGCACATACGCAAGGGAAGATATGATGTGCCCTACGATCCGGGTTCCTGAAAAGACCACCAGATCCAGCTCGGGGACATAGCTCGGGCTTTTCCTCAGCTTATGCAAAACAAGATGTTCGTCGCATCCCGGCTTATAGATATTCCAGAAAGCTTCGCGCGTCAGATGTTCGCTTTCGAAATGGTAGCCGATTGCCGCTTTTTTAATAATGGGATACATGGGGTCACTTAAAATTTCCTATTCCAAACCATGCAGATCCTTCAGGTCATTTTTCCGCACCCAAAGTTACTAAAATCCGGAAGGAAAAGCAAGAAAACCGCCGCCAAATTGTAAGTAAATCTCTCCAAAGATCTTAAAAAGGCAGGATGATTATTATCCTGTTTTTTAGATCTTTATATTCCTTTCCGTTTATTTGGCCAGGACAGCCAAACCGCCCAGGACCCCAATTCCCAGAATCCAGCCCAGCACCGCGCCGACACCTGTGATCTTTTGAATATAACTGTTGGAAAAGTCGCCATTTTCCAGCGTCGAGGGTCGGGCCATGGTTTGGGTGATGCCGCTCACCCAAAAAGAATTACGGAAATGGATCTCGGAGGCGAAATTTTTATCGGTGGAAAGGGTAAGATAGCTCCTGAACTCCAAGGGCGAATGGTCTTTACTGAAAGAAAACAGCTTTCCATATTCCGCTCCGTTGGCCGAATTAAACTGTTCCTTTTTCACCGTTTCGTGCGACGCAGTATTGAAGAAGCGGGACTGAAGATGGAAGCGGGTGGTCCGGATATAGGAGCCGGGAGCTACAAAACTCACCTTATCATTTTTGACAATCGTCCCGCTCACACTACCCACATTGTATGAAATTCCGTTTTGAATTTCAACGGAATATCCCTGGGTACTTCCATTCAGGTTTGCCACATCCTGCCAGAAACTCATGCTTTTTCCTCCTACAATCAGGGCCGATTTGCTCCAGTCCACATAAAGCGGAATATTCAGTTTATTATATACCTCCACCGTTACCGGGAAATTCATCCCGCGGAAGGAATACACGATTCGGGCGGTATCGTTCTCTACCACAAAATTTTGCTGTTTGTTTTGAGGCGTATCGCCTGTAATGGCTATATACTGATAACGTGTGCATCCGGAAATTAAAATTAACAACAGTCCAGCCATCGCGAAGCCGGAACGAAGAACTGATCTTTTCAGCGAGTTCAAAAAATTAATGACGATCTGTTTCATCTGTCCAGGTTGAAGGTTTTCCATTTATTTTTTGGGTGGTGGTTATGCCCTCAAATATCAGGAAAAATTGGCTTTCCGGAGGCTTTTTTTGATGATAATTTCATTTTCAAAACGAAAAAGGGAAAAATCCCGTTTTGATAGGGTTGAAATTATTATTTGATAATTCGCTGTTTTCATCCTGCAAAATTGGTTCGATTTAAGACATTTTTAAGAATTTAACATCTATTATTTAGTAATTTAGCTTATAGCACAATTTGACAGCTCCTATGAAGCCGGACAACCAAAGTTTTTCCGAAACGCTGTACATCAAGAACATGTTCTGCGAAAGCAGCAAACTTTTTCTAAGGGAAAAGTTCGAGGCCCTGGGGCTGATCGTGGAGGAGATGGCACTGGGCAAGGTGAGGTTGCTGCATCCCGGGAAAAGGGTTTCCGCCGAGATCATCGACGACATGCTGCATTATTATGGGTTCGAAATCGCATACAACCGGGAAGACCGTATTGTGGAAGAAATCAAAAAGGCCGTCATTGAACTCATTCACGATCTGAACAATGTCGATTCTATCGTCCGGAAGTCGGATTACATCGTGGAAAAATTGGGCCTGAGCTATCCCTATCTTTCGAAAGTTTTCTCGGAGCACGAGCATAAGACCCTGGAGAAGTACATCATTTTGCAGAAGATCGAGCGCATCAAACATCTGATCGATACCGAAGATTTTACCCTGAGTGAGATTGCCTATAGGATGGATTATTCCAGTGTGCAATACCTGTCGAATCAGTTTAAAACCATCACCGGGATGACCGTCTCTCAATACAAAGAAAACTATCCGGGCCCCAAAACCGGGATCGACCGACTTTGAGGCTAAAAATCTTACACAATAAAATCAGGAAACTGTAACAGCCCCCCAGACAGAAATTACCACATTTACATTGGTAACAATCAAAGCGTTCTGTTATGAAACTAAAGAAAAACATCGCCGTCAGTGAAAACGGCTTCCTATTTGACTCCAATACCGGTGAGTCCTACAGTCTGAATAAAACGGGACAACTGATCCTGAAGCTGATCTCAGAGGGGAAATCTGAAACAGACATCATGAAGGTTATCCGCAGCCAATATGACGTTGAAGCAGCGGCACTGCAGCGTTACCTGGATGATTTTTTCATGATCCTGCAGCAGATGAACTTATTACAAAATGAAGCGGAGTAATATGGAAAAGCGCAACATCACCATTGCGGTCACGGGGCTGAACAACACGGATAACCCGGGTCCAGGAATTCCGGTGATCCGCGGGATTCGCGAATCAGCTGAAATCGAAGCGCGCATCATCGGCCTGGCCTATGAGAACCTGGAACCCGGTGTATACATGCCTCACATGATCGACAAAACCTACATGATCCCTTATCCTTCTTCGGGCACAGAAGCCTACATGGAACGCATCGAAGAAATTCACAAAAAAGATCCCATCGACCTGATCATCCCCAATCTGGACGCCGAACTTTACACTTTCATGAAAGCGGAAACCAAACTAGGAGCCCTGGGGATCAGGACTTTTGTCCCAACCCTGGAGCAGTTTGAAGAAAGACACAAAGCCAATCTGGAATCCTTTGGCAGGAAATACGATATTCAGGTCCCTGCCAGTATGATCCTCACGGGGCATCACGAGATCCCAATGATCCAGGAGGAGTTTGATTATCCGGTGCTGGTAAAGGGCAAATTTTATGATGCCTACATCGCTTACAATGCCGACCAGGTTGCGAATCATTACAATAAGATCAGCGCCAAATGGGGTCTTCCGGTCATCATCCAGGAATTCATAAAAGGCACCGAGGTGAACGTTGTTGCCCTGGGCGACGGGCTTGGCAATACGGTGGCGGCCGTACCCATGCGGAAACTGTTCATCACAGACAAAGGAAAAGCCTGGAGTGGCATCACCCTGGCCGATGAAGCCATGCTTCGCATCACCCGCGATCTGATAGCAAAGACCAAATGGCGTGGCGGCATGGAACTGGAGATGATCAAGACCAATAAAAACGAGTATTTCATGATCGAGATCAACCCCCGGATCCCGGCCTGGGTTTACCTGGCCGTAGGCGCCGGACAAAACATCCCCGAAGCCCTGGTGAAACTGGCCCTGGGCGAGAAAGTCAAACCCTTTGACACCTATCAGGTGGGCAAGATGTTCATTCGTTATTCCTGGGACCTGCTGGGTGACATTCAGGAGTTTGAACAATTGTCCATCTTCGGAGAAATTGAAAAATAACAGGAAAAAACCAAAACCTGAAAAAAACAAACGTATGGAAAAGTTAAAATTTGAAAGGCCTGTGATCAACCGCATCCACGCCGGGGTGCCTGACAAATTCGGAAGAGCCACTACCATGCAGGCCATCAGCCATATCGATGACGTTGCCGTGGAGGACCTGTTAAAACAATACGGCTCGCCTTTGTATGTGATCTCCGAAAAGACCTTACGCGATACCTACCGGGAAGCCTTATCGGCTTTTAAGACAAGATATCCGCGGGTTCAGTTTGCCTGGTCTTACAAAACGAATTACTTAAATGCCGTCTGCAACCTCTACCACCAGGAGGGTTCCTGGGCCGAGGTGGTTTCGGGTTTTGAATATGAAAAGGCCCTGGCAAACGGGGTTCCCGGAAGTAAGATCATTTTTAACGGACCGGACAAATCCACGACAGATCTTACACGGGCCATAGAAAACGGCTCGCTGATCCATATCGATCACTTTGACGAATTGTATGAGATCATGACCCTGGCACCCAACATTGGGAAGAAAGCCAAGGTGGCCATCCGGGTGAACATGGATACGGGCATTTATCCGCACTGGGACCGCTTTGGATTCAACTACGAAAACGGGGAAGCCTGGACCGCCATCAACAAGGTGATGCCCGATCCCAATATGGAACTGGTCGGACTGCACACCCACATTGGGACTTACATTATGACCCCCAGTGCGTATGCCGTAGCTACGGCGAAACTGGCTGCCCTGACCGTTCGCATTCAGATGAAGTACAACCATCATTTGAAATACCTGGATCTGGGTGGTGGTTTTGCTTCGAAAAACACGCTGAAAGGGGCTTATCTTCCGGGGAGCGACACCTGTCCTTCCTTTGATGATTATGCCGAAGCCATTACCAACGCCCTAAGCAACAGCGATATTCAGTACGAACATATGCCCACCCTGTTCCTGGAAACCGGCCGGGCGCTGATTGATGAGGCCGGTTATTTGCTGGGTACCGTGCTTGCCAATAAACGCTTGCTCGACGGCCGCCGCTCGCTGATCATCGACATCGGGGTGAACAATCTGTTTACTTCCTTCTGGTACGAACACCACATCGTCCCTTCACAAATCAGGCAACGCGACACAGAGGATACCACCATTTACGGACCTTTGTGTATGAACATCGATGTAATCCGCGGCGCGATTCAGTTTCCATTGCTGGAAAAGGGCGACCATGTGGTCATCAAACGGATCGGGGCTTACAACATGACCCAGTGGCTTCAGTTCATCGCCTACCGACCGAAGGTGGTGCTGATCGATACCGAAGGAAAGACCCACATCATCCGTGAGAATGAAACCCATGAAAGCATGAATGCACTGGACCGTATTCCGGAACACCTGAAAGATATTCAACTCTGATCCAATCCACGGCAATGATGAAATCGATGACACAAACCCTTGCGAGGAAAAGGCAGACTTTCCGTTATGTTTCTGATACCGTCCTGAACAGCTATTCACAGGTATTTTTTTCCACCCATAAGCCCTTTGCCATTCTGCTGCTGCTGGTATCTTTCATCGATTTCTACGCGGGGCTTTTCGGCCTGATCTCGGTGCTGACCACGGTCGTAACGGGCCGGTTGCTGGGCTTTAACCGGTTCACGATGAAAAGCGGACTGCTGGGGTTCAACAGCTTGCTGGCCGGATTGGGACTGGGTATTTATTTCACCCCTTCCGTTTATCTGGTGATCATTGTGATCCTGGCCTCGCTGTTCACTTTCCTGATCTCGGTCTCCCTTCAAGGAGTCATCGGAAAATACGGACTTCCTTCTTTGAGTATTCCTTTTATCCTCGGCCTCTGGGCCTTTATGCTGGCAGCCAAGAACTTTGAAGTGTTGGGATTGAATGAACGAGGCATTTACATGTTGAATGAATTGTATGCGCTGGGAGGCAAACCGCTGGTCACGGCCTATGAATACCTTAACAACCTAGCGCTTCCGGGCTCCATCAAAGCCTACTTTTTCTCGCTGAGTGCCATCCTGTTCCAGTACAATTTACTGACCGGCATGATCATTGCCCTGGGCTTGCTGTTGTTTTCGCGGATCGCCTTTTCGCTTTCGCTGATCGGCTTTTTTATCGCCTTTGGATTTTACCATATCATCGGGGTCCAGATCACCACTTACGATTACAGTTTTTTCGGTTTCAACTACATCCTTTCTTCCATTGCCCTGGGCGGTTTCTTCCTGATTCCATCCCGCAATTCCTATCTGTGGATGATCCTGGTCATTCCCTTTGTAGCGGTCCTCACCATCAGCCTGAACAACCTGTTCATGCAGTTCGGCATTCCGATTTACGCCCTGCCGTTCAACATCGTGGTTTTGTTGTTCCTGTATTCTTTAAAATTCAGGGATCGTTATTCCTACAACCTTTCGGAGGTATATTTTCAACATAATTCTCCGGAAAAGAATCTCTACATCTTTCTGAACAACAAGGAGCGTTTCAGATACAAATTGTTCACGCCCTTCAAGCTTCCGTTTTTCGGTATTTGGCAGGTATCGCAGGCCCATGAAGGGGAACACACTCATAAAGGCCTTTACAAGCATGCCTGGGATTTCGTCATTGTGAACAACGAAGGCAAACAATACAGGAACAGCGGAGACTTTCCGGAAGATTATTTTTGTTTTAACAAACCGGTCATTGCGCCGGAAGACGGCGTGGTAGAAAACATTATCGACGGTGTGGAGGATAACGTGATTGGCCAGCCCAATCTGAAAGACAACTGGGGCAACACCCTGATCATCCGGCATCCTAACGGAATTTTTTCCAAACTCAGTCATCTGAAAAAAGGAAGCTTCACGGTGAAGAAAGGCGATGAAGTAAAATTCGGACAGATTCTGGCCCATTGCGGCAATTCGGGACGCTCGCCCTATCCCCATTTGCACTTTCAGATCCAGCCCTATCCCTACATCGGATCGGTGACCATGGATTATCCACTGAGCAATTACATCGTTCATGATCCCCGGGGGTTCGAGCTCAGGACCCATGCACGCCCCGAGAAAGAGCAGCTCGTTTCGAATATTGAAACCTCCGACCTGCTGGTTTCGGCACTGAATTTCATTCCGGGTCAGCGCCTGGAGTTTCAAAACGAGGCCGGGGCCAAAATCCAATGGGAGGTTCAGGTCGACGAATACAATCAATCCTATTTGCGTTGTGAAAAGACCGGGGCAAGGGCCTATTTTGAAAACGACAGCAATCTTTTCTATTTTACCTATTTCGAAGGTAAGAAAAGCAGCGAACTCTTTTACTTTTTCCAGGCCTTCTTCAAATTGCAAAAAGGATTTTATCATGATCTGCAAATCGAGGACCACTATCCGCTGTACCTTACTTTTCCAAAGTCCGTTTTATGGTTTCATGATTTCATCAGCCCTTTTCTGATGCTGGTCCGCTCAAAATATGAAGTCCGCTACGAAAAAATCGATGATGCCATTGCGCCTTCTCAGATTCAACTCAGTTCGGGTCTGAGTAATTATCTCTTCAAGAAAAAAATTAACGGCAGGTCGTTTCGGATCACCATTGACACTTCAGGAATTGCGGCCCTGTTAATTACCGATCACCGGCGTAAGATAAATCTTGTACGATGAAAAAGACACTGATCCTAATATTATTGCTTCTGGCTTCTGCCGGCCCCATGTTCGGTCAGAACAAACCCAGTTTCATTGAAATAGATACCGCCACTTACCGGGCGTACCTCCATAAAGACTGGGACCGCATCATCTCGGTCGGAAAACAAGGTTTGGCCGGAGGGATCGATTACTATTACCTGAGGCTGCGTATCGGCTATGCTTACTACATGAAAAAACAATACCGGTCGGCCATTCCCTATTACCGCGCAGCCTTGAAATTCAGCCATAAAGACGCCACGGCCATGGAGTACCTTTATTTCTGTTACCTCTACGGCGACCGTTACCAGGATGCCCAAATGCTGACCCGGAAGTTTTCGCCGGCATTGAAAGAATACCTGGGATTAACCCATCACAATCCGGTGACGGACATTTCGTTTTTTGGCACTTACGGTACCGGCGCCACCGCGGCAGAAAAGCAGACCTTGAATCAGGCAGAAACGCAAACAGCCGAAGGGAGTCAGATCCTGCCCAACAGTTTCAGCAACTACAACCTGAACCTGAGTCACAACCTGGGGCCAGGGGTTACATTCCATCATGCACTGAACCTGTTGTACAAGGACGAATATTCAATGGCCATTGTTGGCGGAACCCCATATCTATCCGAATCGCAGGTGATCCGGCAACTCACGTACCGGCTGGCAGTGGACCTCACCCCGGTCCCTGGGTTGACCCTCACACCGGCAGCCACTTATGTTAATTACCGGATTCCGGTCTATTACCAGTACGGGGCCGGGATGGGTCGAAGCCGTTCCGTTTACCGTTACGATACCCATCAGGAAGGCGGGGCTTCGCTGACAATCACCAAGCAAGCCGGGTCATTCAGTATTTCCCTGGCGGGAGGATACTCGTATCTTAACCTCAGCCATCAGATTACCGGAGCCGGAGCCGTTACCTTTTACCCACTGGGCAACCTGAAGTTGTATGTCAATGCCACCGGTTATTACCACCGGCAATCACAAAACGGTGATATCTTAAATCAATTCTTCCAGTCCTATAAACTGGGAGTTAAAATCACAAAACATCTTTGGATCGAAGGCTATTCCCTGTGGGGAGATTTCAGCAATTTCCAGGATCCTTTTTCCGGAATCACCTATAACAGCCTGGAGCTTTATCATGGGATTTACAGTGTCAGCATTTATGTTCCGTTTAAACAAGACAAGATCTCAGTTTTTGCAGGATACAGACATTATAATTCGGTTTCCTCTTTTGTTCCCGTGGATCATGTTTTTGAAACATACAACAGCATTTCTTTTAATTATCAAACTATTACAGGAGGTATCATATGGAAACTTTAAAAAGAATCGGTCTGATTTTGGTTCTGGGCTTTTTTTCACACTTCGGTTATGCGCAGCAACAGGACTCAGAAAAAGTCATAGAGGCATTTCAGAACAGTTATCTTCACGAAGCATCGGGCAATCTGGCGGAAGCGGTGATGGACCTGAAAAATGTGTATCAGGAAAACTCCTACCCCATCAACTTGCGATTGGGTTGGTTATCTTACTCTCTGGGCATGTTCACGGAATCGCAGAGCTATTACAATAAGGCCATCTCCCTGAGACCTTATGCCGTAGAGCCCAGGATGGGCATTGTGCTGCCACTTGCCGCAATGGGAAACTGGGACGCGGTGATTGCCCAGTACAACAAGATCCTGGAAGTCACCCCCAACTATTCGGTGGTACTGCAACGTCTGGGATTGATCTATTACGGACAGAAAGATTACGTAAAAGCCGAATCCTATTTTGAAAAGGTGGTAAACCTTTACCCGTTCGACTACAACGGACTGGTGAAGCTGGCCTGGACAGAATATCATTTAAAGAAATACGGTCAGGCAAAAGTCCTGTTCAACACAGCCCTGATGCACACGCCCACAGGAGCCTCGGCCCTGGAAGGATTAAAGCTTATGAAATAAGCGTACACCCAGGTTTCTTTCCGGTAAGAACCGGCATTCCGGATAGGGCAGCTTAGATCTAAAATCCATGTATCTTTGCCGTCTCAAAAAACGTTAAGATGGCCAGAAAAAAAACACCGCTTCCCCTGTTGGAAAATGTAGAGATCACGGGTGCCGGAGCAGAAGGGAAAGCCGTTGCAAAAGTCAACGAACGCGTACTTTTTGTGCCTTTTGCCGCTCCTGGTGATGTGGTGGACGTGCAGGTGACCCGTAAAAAAAGCTCGTTTTACGAAGGGGTCATCAAAACCATAAAAAAGCCATCAGAGCTTAGGATTGAACCGGAATGTGAGCATTTCGGCCTTTGCGGCGGATGCAAATGGCAGCACCTGGATTATGAAAATCAGAAACGCTTCAAACAGCAACAGGTCAAAGACAGCCTGGACCGCATCGCGAAGGTAGATTATCCCGGCATACTCGATATTATCGGCGCCGACCGTCCGTTTTACTATCGCAACAAGCTGGAGTTTACCTTCTCCGATCGCCGCTGGCTAACCGAAGAGGACATCCGGAAACAGGAAAACGGCCCCTTGGACACCCATGGACTGGGATTCCACCTTCCGGGGAAATACGATAAGATCCTCGATATCCATCACTGTTCCCTGCAGCAAGATCCTTCCAACGCCATCCGTCTGGCGGTGAAACAATTCGCCGTAGAACACGGGATGAGTTTTTACAACGCCCGGGAGCAGCAGGGTTTGTTACGAAACCTGATGATCCGCACGGCATCCACCGGCGAGCTGATGGTGGTGGTAATCTTCGGCCGCGAAGATGAAAAGAACATCGGGCTGCTGATGGAATTCCTCGGAAAAAAGTTCCCGGAGATTACCTCGCTGATGTATGTCGTAAACCCCAAGCAGAACGATTCCATCCACGACCTGGAGGTGAAGCTTTTCAAAGGCAAGGACCATCTGCTGGAGATCATGCAGCCACCGCGGGAAAACCTGCAACCGTTGCAATACAAGGTCGGTCCGAAGACCTTTTATCAAACCAATCCGGAGCAGGCTTATAAGTTGTACAAAACAGCCCACGACTTTGCCGATTTCCGGGGCGACGAAAAAGTTTATGATCTATACACGGGAACCGGCGCCATTGCCTTGTTCATGGCCCGGTCTGTAGGACAGGTGATCGGCATCGAAGTGGTGGAAGAAGCCGTGGCCCATGCCCGGAAAAATGCTGAAGAAAACGGGATTTCCAATGTGGAATTCCATTGCGGCGACTTGGCCAAACTGCTGGATACCGGATTCATTGCCGAACTCGGCCGACCCGATGTCATAGTCACCGACCCGGCACGTGCCGGCATGCACCCGAAGGTGGTGCAGCAAATCCTGGCCGCTGCCCCCGAGAAAATTGTTTATGTCAGCTGCAACCCGGCCACCCAGGCCCGCGATCTGGCGCTGCTGGATGAAAAATATGAGATCCGGAAAGTGCAGCCCGTGGACATGTTCCCGCAGACGCATCACGTAGAGAATGTCGTGTTATTGCATATAAAAAAATAAGCCGCGCCGGGATGACCACGATCTTCCCATTGTTTGACTATGGTCTGACCGGCGTACACCCAATTTTCCTATTTTTGAACCAAAAATAACATCCATGGAATTTTCACCGCTTACCACGGTTTCGCCTGTTGATGGCCGCTATCAAAGCAAAACTGCCGCGTTGTCCGAATATTTTTCGGAATATGCTCTTTTCAAATACCGCACCCGGGTGGAGGTGGAATATTTCATTGCCTTATGCAATCTCCCGCTGCCGGAGCTGAGTTCCGTCAATCGGGACAAGTTTCCGATCCTGCGACAGGTTTATGAACTATTTACCGTGGAGTGTGCCAGAAAGATCAAAGAAATTGAGCAAACTACCAACCACGATGTCAAGGCAGTGGAATACTTTGTAAAAGAACGGATGGAAGCCATCGGACTGGGGGCCAGCAAAGAATTTGTGCATTTCGGCCTGACCTCGCAGGACATCAACAACACCGCCTTCCCACTGATGATGCTCGAAGCTCACAGGAATGTGGTACTGCCAGCCCTGGAATCGCTGAAAAGCCGTCTTCAAGCGCTGGCGCAGGAATGGAAAGATATTGCCATGCTGGCCCGGACTCATGGGCAACCGGCCTCTCCCACCCGTTTGGGCAAGGAGATCTTTGTGTTTGTGGAAAGACTTGAAAAACAAATCCGTTCCCTGAATGCCATTCCTTTTTCCGGAAAATTCGGCGGTGCAACGGGAAACATGAACGCCCATGCCGTTTGTTATCCCCATACCGACTGGCAGGCTTTTGCCAACCAATTCCTGAAGGAAAACCTGGGGCTGGAGCGCCAGCAGACCACCACTCAGATCGAGCATTATGATGACCTGGCCGCCTATTTCGATGCATTAAAAAGAATCGACAACATCCTGATCGACCTGAGTCGTGATATCTGGCTGTACATTTCCATGGATTATTTCAAGCAGAAGATCAAAGCCGGAGAAGTGGGGTCTTCGGCCATGCCGCACAAGGTAAATCCCATTGATTTTGAAAATGCAGAAGGCAACCTGGGCATTGCCAATGCAATGCTCGAACACCTGGCCGGGAAGTTGCCCGTTTCGCGCCTGCAGCGCGATTTGACGGATTCTACCGTAATGCGCAACGTGGGTGTTCCCATGGCCCACATTCTGATCTCTTTGCAATCGCTGGAAAAGGGGCTGGGCAAACTCATCCTCAACGAGAAAAAGATCGCCTCGGATCTGGAAAACAACTGGGCTGTGGTGGCAGAAGCCATTCAAAGCATCCTGCGCCGGGAAAATTATCCCAATCCCTATGAGGCACTGAAAAACCTCACCCGGACCAACAGGCCCATGACCGAAGAGGTGATCCACGAATTCATCGACACTTTGGAGGTTTCGGAGAAGCTGAAAACAGAACTGAAAGCCATCCGGCCCGAAAACTATACAGGTATTAAACTCCTATAGTTCAGATCATGACAGGTATCCTGGAAAATGCTTCCTTGAAAAACTTTAATACCTTTGGTATTGAAGCCCGTGCCCGCTATTTGGCAACCATTACCTCGGCAGAACAGCTTCAGGAGTACATCCGGGAAGGAATTTTTTCCCATGGTGAGGTGTTGGTGCTGGGAGGTGGAAGCAACGTGCTTTTTACCCGGGATTTTGACGGATGGGTGCTGCTGAATGAGATTACAGGCAAGGAAAAAGTTGAAGAGGATGCCGGCGGGTTCTGGATCCGGATCGGCGGCGGGGAAAACTGGAGTGATTTTGTGGATTATTGTGTGGATCGCCATTGGTACGGCCTGGAAAATTTAAGCCTGATCCCTGGAAAAGCAGGGGCCGCGCCGGTACAGAACATTGGCGCTTATGGCGTGGAACAATGCGAACTCATGGTCAGCCTGGAAGCCATGAATCTGGAAACCGGTAAAATCAAGGTTTTTCAAAACGGGGACTGCCATTTCGGTTACCGTTCGAGTATCTTCAAAACCACGGAAAAAGGAAAATGGTTCATTTTGAATGTCACCTACCGGTTAAAAAAGAGGCCGGCCTTCAACCTGACATACGGGCCATTGAAATCGGCTTTTGAAAACGAATCGCCACACGACATCAGCGTAAAAGATGTCAGCGAAGCAGTGAAAGCCATCCGACGTTCCAAATTACCCGACCCATCAGTCATCGGAAACGCTGGGAGTTTTTTTAAAAACCCGGTGGTAACGAAAGAACAACTGAAGGTGCTGAAGGCCTCATTTCCCGACATCCCGCATTATGACCTGGAGGATGGTTCCGTGAAAATTCCTGCCGGCTGGCTGATCGAAACCTGCGGTTGGAAGGGAAAACCCCTTGGCCGAGCGGCAGTTCATGACAAGCAGGCGCTGGTCCTGGTGAATAAAAACCAGGCAACCGGCTCCGAACTGTTAAAACTGGCCCGCAACATCCAGTCGGATGTTGCCGGACAATTCGAAATCACACTGGAACCTGAAGTTCTGATCCTTTAATTCTAAATACTGAATTCCTTTACCCAGAAATCATGCCGGTTGCAAAAGCTGGTGGCATACAATTTCCCATGAAATCCCGGAGGAAGGGTATGTGTGGAGATCGCCTTGGGGTCTGAAGGCATAAAGGTCTTACTGCCCATAACCACTCCCAAATCATTCACGAGGGTGTGCCGCACAATGTAATGCGGTTCGGTCATCGGGTGATCGGTGAATAAGGTTACTTTGGTACCTGCTACAGTAACTTTCGGGACATGGATGGCAGCCTTACCTACCCACATTCCCTGATCCTTTTCCGTGTAAATGATTCCCGGAAATTTGCGGGACTTCATGTTTTTGGATGAAGCCAAAAGCGGTCCCGCCACAAGCACACCGGACGCGGCGGCTAAACTTTTCTTTAAAAAACTCCTTCTATTATTCATTGTTCAACTGTTTGTTATAACAAATTAAAGGATTTTTTTAAATACAATCAAGGATTTAGCCTATTAATTTTGATGTGGTCTAAATAAAATTTTTGGTTATGGTCTGATAACCGGGAATGATCACTTTGCAAAGGGCCTGGGGATAAGAAGCGGCGTGGATAAAAAAAGCGATGAATCCTATCGAGTCAGAACGAATATTGATCGGGACGCCGATCGGGGTAAAAAAGTCTTTTAGCATGAGAGGCTTTGACTTCTGAAAGGTCCAGGTCGCAGTACAGAATTTCTTCGGTCCCGTTGCCGGCCTGGGCCAGCAGCCGGCCATCGGGGGCACAGACAAAGGAAGCCCCCGAAAAATTGAGGTTTTCCTCCACGCCCACCCGGTTACATAAGGCGGTAAAATAGCCGTTTTGGAAAGCAGCGATCTGCATCTCCGCTTCATAGAGGCCATCGGTCCACTCGCCCTCGGCCCCGGCCTGTGGTGTCACCACCAATTCGGCGCCGGCCACCCCCAGTGCCCGCATATATTCCGGAAAATGACGGTCGTAACAGATCGCAACGCCGATTTTTCCATAGGCAGTGTCAAACACCCGGACTCCTTGCCTTCCGGGAGTATAATAAGTTCTTTCGTGAAAATATTCATAATCCGGAATATGGATCATCTGGGTTTTCCCCAGGATCCTGCCATCAGCATCAATAACCGGAGAGGTGTCAAAGGTAAGATCCCCTTCCTTTTCAAAAAAGTTGGGTATGATCACCATACGGTATTTTAATGCGAGTTCGCGTATTTTTGTAGTGATGGGACCTTCGAGGGTCTCCGCCAGGCGGATCTTATCCCCTTGCGCAGGATGTTGCGGGTAGAAAGGTTCAAATGCCAGCTCCGCAAAAACGGTGATCTGTGCACCCTGACCGGCGGCTTTCTCGAGCGCAGCAAGGCCTTTTTCCAGGTTTCGGTTTTTATCCGGGCCGGCTTTTTGTTGTATCAAAGCAATTTTCATCTGTTCTTCAATAAATCGAACGAAAATAAGGAAATTTCTCTACGTGATGGTCAGAACCTATGTTGTGATTCCCTTATATTTGCGCTCATGAAGAAATTATCATTTTTTATCGTGATCCTGCTTTTTGCACTCGTCTCTTGCAAGAAGAATAATAACGTCACGCCAAACAATCCGGATAACCCCTCAAATCCCACCCAACAGCCGATGACCCTCCGCGGTGCGGATCTGTCTTACCTACCCGAGATAGAACAGGCTGGCACTGTGTTTTATGACAGTACGGGCACTGCCACCGATCCACTGACCCTTTTTAAAGACAATGGATGCAACACCGTGCGCCTAAGGCTATGGTACCAACCGTCCACGGTTCACAGCAGTTTTTCAGAGGTGAAGGATTTTGCCAGCACCATCCGTAATGCCGGCTTGAAGGTTTGGCTGGACATTCAATATTCCGATACCTGGACCGACCAGGGGCACCAGGCCAAACCAGCAGCCTGGGCCAATCTTTCCTCTTCAGTGCTGGAAGACAGCGTTTACGAGTACACCAAACGGGTGGTCGGTGCCATCCAGCCGGATTATGTCCAGATCGGAAATGAGATCAACGACGGGCTGCTTTGGAACGACGGAAAGGTCAACAACACTTCTACTTTCGTGGCTTTACTGGACAAAGGGATCCAGGGAGCCCGGTCCGCGGATCCTTCGACCCAGATCATCATTCATTTTGCCGGTTATCAGGGAGCTTTTTGGTTTTACCGTTTACTGCAGTCGAACAACGTAAATTATGATATCATCGGACTTTCCTATTATCCCTGGTGGCATGGAAAGGACCTCAATGTGATGGAGGATTCTATCAGCCGGTTGTCCAGCACCTTCAATAAAAAGGTCGTACTGGCGGAAATTGCCTATCCTTTTACCCTGAAATGGAATGATTGGACCAACAACATCGTTGGCGAACAAAGTCAGCTTATTCCGCAATATCCTGCTTCTCCCGACGGACAAAAAAGCTATCTGTTGGCCCTGCGGCAGGTGTTAAGCCAAAACAGCAACAACCTGGGGTTTTGTTATTGGGAACCCGACTGGGTGGCTTTCAGGGGGTCACAGGCCACGGATGGTTCAACCTGGGAAAATCTCACTCTTTTTGATTTTAACAACAAGGCCCTTCCGGGGATGGCCGTCTTCAACAAATAGATCTCAGCCCAAAACGTATTGGTAGATAGCCCAGAAATGACATGCACTGCCCACCAGCACCAAAAGGTGGAACAGGGCATGCTGGAATTTCATTTTCCGGAACATGTAAAAAACTGCTCCGGCGATGTAAGCCACGCCTCCGGCAATGAGCCAGTAGAATCCCGGCAATGCCAAACGTTGGAGCAATGGTTTGAAAGCCACGAGGACCACCAGACCCATGAAAACATAGGCGATGGTGGAAACTTTCTCGTAACGGCCGGTAAAATACAGTTTAAAAATGATCCCAGCCAGTGCTGCGCCCCAAACCACACCAAACAAACTCCAGCCCCAGGGCCCGCGCAGGGTTACCAGGACAAAGGGCGTATACGTTCCAGCGATAAGGACATAGATGGAGGCATGATCAAAGATATTCAGCCGGCGCCGTATTCCCTCTTCTTTGGAAGCATGATATACGGTGGATGCCAGATACAGCGTCATAAGAGAAACACCGTAAATACTCACGCTAACAATCTGCCAGGGATCCCCATGGGAGGAAGCTTTCAGTATCAAAAAGACCGTGGCCGGAATGGCCAGCAGGAAACCCAGGCCATGGGACCAGATGTTAAGTTTTTCCTCTAACGGAGAATAGGTTTTTATCTTGGGGAGTGTACTCATAATATTCTTCTATTTCGATTAACGGGATGTTTGGTCTTCTGACTCTTTTTTCTTCAGGATGGCAACAAAATAATCCCACAGCACCTCATCCGGCGGCGGGGCAACCAGTTCCATATTTTCATGCGAGACTGGATGTTCAAAGGCCACCTTGCGGGCATGCAAACTAATGGACGCATCGGGATTACTTCTGGGGTATCCGTACTTCAGGTCCCCACGGATGGGACAGCCAATGGCTGAAAGCTGAGCGCGGATCTGGTGATGGCGACCTGTTTTCAGATCCACCTCCAGTAAGAAATAGTCGTCGCTTCTTGCCAGTAACCGGTAATCCAGGATGGCTTCCTTGCTATCCTTGACGGGATGGTCCACGACATAGGTTTTGTTGTTTTTTTCCTTGCGGACCAGATGATGTACCAGGGTTCCCTCGACGGCTGGGGGTGGATTTTTGACAATGGCCCAATAGGTCTTTTTCCAGGCCCGTTGTTTCAAAAGCTGATTCATCCGCGACAGGGCTTTGCTGGTTTTGGTAAATACGATCACCCCGCTCACAGGCCGGTCCAGACGATGCACCACCCCAAGAAAAACATTTCCGGGTTTGTGGTATTTCTCTTTCAGGAAAAGTTTGAGTTTTTCGCTCAGGGGTTCGTCTCCCGATTTATCTCCCTGAACGATCTCGGACGCTTCTTTATTCAGGATGATCAGGTGGTTGTCTTCATAAATTATTCTTTCTTCAAGCGAACGTTTTGTCATTTCTAACCCGGATTGAACCGTTTAATATTGTTCTTTATTGTTGGGAAAATCTGAACTTTTCACATCGTGGATGTAAGACAAGAAGGCCCCGATGATTTCGTCGTGGAGGTTATGGTATCTTCTGAGGAATCGTGGAGAAAACTCCTGATTGATGCCCAGCATATCATGCAAGACCAGGACCTGACCATCCACATGAGGGCCGGCACCAATACCGATGGTGGGGATTTTGATAGAATCCGTCACTTCGGCTGCCAACCGGGCCGGGATCTTTTCGAGCACCACGCCGAAACATCCTGCCTGCTCCAGAAAACGGGCATCCTGTTTTAGTTTTTCCGCCTCTTTTTCTTCGCGGGCACGCACCACATAGGTCCCGAATTTGTTGATCGATTGTGGCGTCAACCCGAGGTGTCCCAGAACCGGAATGCCAGCACTGAGGATGCGGTCGATGGACTCGGCAATTTCTTCTCCACCTTCCATCTTGACCGCGTTGGCCCCGGATTCTTTCATGATCCTGACTGCCGAATTCAGTGCTTCCTTTGAATTTCCCTGATAGGAACCAAAAGGAAGATCTACTACCACCAAGGCCCGCTTCACCCCACGCATCACCGAAGAAGCATGATAGATCATCTGGTCCAGGGTGATCGGAAGGGTGGTGGCATGTCCGGCCATAACATTGGAGGCTGAGTCGCCCACCAGGATCACATCAACGCCGGCTTCATCCAGAAGTCGCGCCATAGAGTAGTCATAACCCGTAAGCATGGCTATTTTTTCTCCCCGCAGTTTCATTTCCTGAAGTACATGCGTGGTAATTTTCGGCAGATCTTTTGATTTATGGATCTCAGTCATGATAAAATTTTTCACAAAGATAAATAATCCTAAAAGGCAAAACGCCCCCGAGGAGGCTGTCCATAAAAAAAGAGGGAGCCTCAGGGCTCCCTCTTCCTATTTCAGCTTTCGCTTTGATTATTTTGCATTGACCAAAGCTTTAAAGTCAGGTTCGTTGAAGAATTTGATGAATTCACGGTCCTGAGCAGCTTTAGCAGCCAGACTACCATTCATCTTAATGGCTTTGGCAAGGTAGCTCATGACACCGGATTTGTTTCCCTGACGTGCATTCAAAACGGCCAACAGATAGTCGGTGTTTGCGGTTTCGGGGGCACACTGCAAGGTGCTGCCGGCAGCAGAATAATCACCATTCAACAACTGAGCCAAACCGAGGTTGTAATCGCATTTGTAACTGTTCAGCAGGTTCACGGCTTGCTGATAATTACCGGAGGTGATGTTCATGATCCCCAGGTTATAGTTTTCGTCAGCGCCCAGTTCCTGAGCCTTGTTGAAGTATTTGGTAGCCTCATCATAGTTACCCATTTTAGCCATTAGAATACCCAGGCTGTTTTGAACTTCAGCCGATTTCGGGTTCATGTTTTCAGCTTTCATGAGCATGGATTTGGCTTCGTCCAGATTACCCATTGCGGTTTCAACGGCACCGGCATTGGCAACGGCTCTCCAGCAGCTGGGTTCTTTGGTCATCAGGTTCTTGTAAATCTCAACCTTTGTACTGAGATCGTTGGTCAGGGTAGCTGCGTAGAGCAGTTCCGGAACGCTCAGCTGAGCATAATCTGAACCGGTTGCCATCTGCAGGATTTCAGCATCCGTTTTCTTGGGTTCGAAAGCATTCACCTTGATCACGGCCCTTCTCAAACCAGGCAGGATTTCATTTTCAATTTGAGGATAAATCTTAATCATGTTCCGGATTTCAGTTTCGCGCTGATTTTCGGATACTGAATTGATCACATTAACAATCGAAGACTTGTCTTTGATATTGGAGTTTTGAACTGCTTTCATGAAACCGTTCCAATCGGGGCCGTTGGCCACGGTGGTGACCGGAACATCTTTCACGCTCTTGAAAGCAAATCCGTTATTCTTCATACGAAGTTCTCTCTTGATCTTGGCTTCGATGTATTTTTTTGCCGTATTGGCACGATCCTGAGACAGATGATTGTTAAAGGAAAGTTCACCTTCCGGGGAAGCCCAACCGTCAATTTCAATGCCTTTCACAGCCCAACCTTTTTGGAAATCAGCCAGGTTGTCTTTGAGCGCATCGTAATTGTCTTTGTTTCTGTTCAGTTTCAGGCCCCAATCGAGTTTGGCAATATTAACCTTGAAGAAGATTTTTGAGGTATTGGTCTTCACAGTAACTTTCTGATATCCGTCAGGAGCGAAGTTGTAGATAAATCCGTTTCCGGGAGTAACCGGGGCAACCGTCTTGGCCATTGCGCCAGCAGGTGCCATCTGCAAATCCGTAGCTGTGATAATGGTTCCGTCGGCAAGTTTCTTGTCGGGAATCTGGGTGGCTTTTCTACCTTGTGCCAGGGCATCTTTGGCATTGTCAAAGTTCTGCCCGCTATAAGTAAAGATCACAGGAGCGGCATGCAACGTAGCCACTTCCATACCCTTTTTGTAAGGAATGGTGGTGGAATAATTGAAAGACCCCCCATTGGCATAGCTTACCAGCTGACCGTCACCGTCAACTTCTTCGCCTTTCAGGATGATGGGTTTCAGCAATGTCTCGCCACCTTCGTAGGTGTAGACAGGCTGAATGACCATAACGGCTTTTTTGTTAAAATATTTAGGAGCGATGGTTCCTTTCACGTTAACGGCGATGGTATTTCCTTTTTCAACCAATGGTTCGGGCGTAGCCGTCATTTTCACATCCTGATCGAATTTATTGACCATGGATTTGGTGCCGGCAAAGACACTGCCGAGATTCAGGCGAGCACCGATGTTGGCTCTCACCAATGCATCATGTCCACCGGAAGCAATTCCGTCGAGGATATCGGTATCGAGCCAGGAATAGGTGTAATCGCCATAAATGGTCCAGGAATCATTGATTTTATAGTTCAGGTTAACACCTACAGGGATATCCATGGCCACTTTCCGTTTGTTGATTCCTTTTCCCTGAAATCCTGAGTAGGATTTTGCCATGGTATTATCATAAGCATTATTATAACCCAACGCTTCATAAAAAGCATTGGTAACACCATTGTAAAGTTTCATTTTCCACTGCACCTGGCCCAGACCTACGTGGGCTCCAACATAAAATCTGCGGTCTTTCACCCCGGCAAAAACGTCAGACATGTTAAATCCGAGGTTCAGATCAGGACCAAAGAAGTCTGACTTGAACAACAAACTTGTGCCTCCGAGGCGGGGCAGGGAATTTTTACCGGCCGACAATCTGCCGTTGGCAAAACCACGATTAAAGTTTCCGTAAACATTCATCCAGCTATTAAACTGATACCCCAGTGCAATGTTACCATTTACGTTGATTACATTGCTTCTGAAATCCGGGACGATATGGGTTGTGGAGACATCAGCCCAGGGCCAGCTAAACCCAAAATCACCCTGCAGGAAAAAATAAGGCGTGAAGTTGGCCTCTGTTTTCTTCACATCTTTTTTCTTGTCCTTCTGGTTGTTGGTAGTCTGGCCGTAGAACATCAACGGCAGTGCCAGAAGAAGACTCAAAAAAAGTGCTTTGTTTAATAAGGAATTAGTTTTTTTCATATCTGTAAGTATTAGAAATAAAAATATTTTTATCACAGTCAGAACTCAAAGTGGCGTTTTACGCCACAATCATTATAAAGGCAAAGATATAAAATTATTTATTCCGCCAAAAAGTTATCTAAAAATACAACGAAAAATTTAAATTTTTCGCCATTTAATTTATTTTATTGATTTTCAATATAAAATCCCAAAGAACGATTCCTACCGTAACCGAAATATTCAATGAATGTTTTGTTCCGTACTGAGGGATCTCGACCACCGCATCTGAAGCCCTAACAACCTCATCATCAACTCCTTTCACCTCATTTCCAAAAACAAAGGCATATTTCTCCTTCGGATTGACAGCAAAATCCTGAAGTTCAATACTTTTGTCGGCCTGTTCGACGGCCACCACCCGAAAGGACCTTCTTTTCAATTCCCGGAGGGCTTCCTGGGTGGTATTGAAATATTCCCATTCAACAGATTCGGTAGCCCCCAGGGCCGTTTTTTGAATGTCACGGTGGGGCGGGGTTGCCGTGATCCCGCAAAGGAAAACCGCTTCGACACGGAATGCATCCGAAGTCCGGAACGCCGATCCGATGTTATTCAGACTGCGGATATTATCCAACACGACGACCACCGGATTTTTCGTTGCCGCTTTGAACCCATCCACATCCAGGCGGTTCAGTTCTTCATTTAAAAGCTTTCTCATTTCTGTAATTATTGGGCAAAAATACGGCGTAAATTTCTTTTGCAAAAGCAGGGCACCTATCTTTTCGCAGGACCTGTATTCTTTCAAAATTTTTATTGTGATCCCTGTACTATTGGGCCGAAATCCGAGGCCTGACTCAAATCTTTTCCGACTGCTTTTTGGTTTTAGTCATTTCTTACATTTGTAAAAAATTTCCCAAAAGTTATGGCAAAATACGCAGAAACGCCTCTGATGAAGCAGTACAATGCGATCAAAGCAAAATATCCCGATGCGCTTTTATTGTTTCGGGTGGGTGATTTCTATGAGACTTTCGGGGAAGATGCCATTAAGGCTTCCGGTGTGCTGGGCATCGTGTTAACCCGACGACGCAATGGCGCTGCCACTTTTGTTGAGCTGGCCGGATTTCCGCATCATGCGTTGGATACTTATCTCCCCAAGCTGGTTCGGGCAGGTTACCGGGTGGCCATCTGCGATCAGCTGGAAGATCCGAAAATGACCAAAAACATCGTCAAAAGGGGCGTAACCGAACTGGTCACACCCGGTGTTTCCATGAACGACAATGTCCTGGAGCAAAAAGAAAATAATTTTCTGGCCGCGGTGCATCTCACTTCCGGGATTTCAGGCATCGCACTGCTGGACATTTCCACCGGCGAATTTTTCATGGCAGAAGGCAACAAGGAATATATCGACAAACTCCTGCAGGCCCTGAACCCCAGTGAAGTCATTGTGCAACGGCAAAATCGCATTCAGTTTCTGGAAGATTTCGGCAACAAATTCTATCTCACTTTTTTCGACGACTGGGTGTTCACCAAGGATTTTGCTTATGAACTCCTAACCCGGCATTTTAAAACCAATTCGTTGAAAGGTTTTGGCATAGAAGGATTTATTTCGGGGACCATTGCCGCGGGTGCCGCCCTGCATTACCTCTACGAAACCCATCACGAAAGACTGGATCATGTCTCGGGAATCAGGCGGATTGACGAAGGCAACTACATGTGGTTGGACCATTTTACCATTCGCAACCTGGAGTTGATCCATCCTTTATTCCCGGGAGGAAAATCGTTGCTTGACGTGATCGACCGGACGGATTCCCCCATGAGTGCCCGGCTGATGCGACGCTGGATCACCCTGCCGTTGAAGAACAAGCCGGAGATCGAGGAACGGCTGGATATGGTAGCCTATTTCAAGGATCATCAGGAGCACATCGAGAAACTGAAGACCGAATTCAAAAAGATCGGTGATCTGGAACGGCTTATCTCCAAAGTATCGGCTTTCAGAGCCAATCCCAGGGAGCTGATCCATCTGAAAAATGCCCTGCATTCGGTCCAGGAGATCAAGACTTACTGTTCGGAAAGCGGGTTGCCGGCCCTGGAGCATATCGCCGGGCAGATCAACCCCTGTACTTCCCTGGCCAACAAACTTGAGCAGGAGCTTTTCGAAGATCCTCCCGTGATGCTCAGCAAAGGCCAGGTAATTGCTGCCGGGGTTTCCAAGGAGCTGGATGAGCTCCGAAGTATTGCCTTTTCGGGAAAGGATTACCTGAAGCAGATCCAGTTAAGGGAAAGCAAAAGAACCGGCATTCCGTCACTGAAAATTGGTTTCAACAACGTCTTCGGATATTATCTTGAAGTCACCAACACCCACAAGGACAAAGTGCCCGGGGACTGGGACCGGAAACAAACCCTGACCAATGCGGAGCGCTACATCACCCAGGAATTAAAAGAATACGAGCAAAAGATCCTGGGTGCGGAAGACCGGATCCAGGTCCTGGAACAACAGCTATTTGAAGAGATCCTGGGATATGCCACGGGTTACGTAAAACCCGTCCAGCTGGACGCCTCTTTGATTGCCGGGCTGGACTGTCTGGTTTCCTTTGCCGTGGTCGCAATGGAAAACAACTATGCCCGCCCTGAAATCACCGAGGACTATGATATCGATATCAAGCAGGGCAGGCATCCCGTGATCGAAATAAACCTGCCCCAGGAAGAACATTACGTGCCCAACGATCTGTACCTGGACATCAAAAAACAACAAATTATCATCCTGACCGGTCCGAATATGTCCGGGAAATCAGCCCTGTTGCGACAGGTGGCCCTGATCGTGCTCATGGCGCAGATCGGCTCCTTTGTTCCGGCGGAAGCCGCAAAAATCGGTCTGGTGGACAAAGTTTTCAGTCGTGTGGGGGCCTCCGACAATATCTCTTCGGGAGAATCGACATTTATGGTCGAGATGAATGAGACGGCCAGCATCCTGAACAACCTCTCCAACCGCAGCCTGCTGCTGATGGACGAGATCGGCCGTGGGACCAGCACCTATGACGGGATTTCCATCGCCTGGTCCATCGTGGAATTTCTTCACGAGCATCCCGCATACAAAGCCAAAGTGCTTTTTGCCACCCATTATCATGAGTTGAATGAAATGGAAGCCACCATGGCACGCATCAAGAATTATCACATCTCCATCAAGGAGGTCGGCAACAAGGTTATCTTTATGCGGAAGTTGAAAAAAGGGGGCAGTGAGCACAGCTTCGGGATCCATGTGGCCGAGATGGCCGGCATGCCGCAAAAAGTACTGAAAAGGGCACGGCAACTGCTGGAGGTGCTGGAGAAAACACATGCCAACAAGGAGTTTGAGAAATCCGGCGACAGGATGCCGGCGCCACAGGATTTTCAGCTGAGCTTTATTCAGTTGGACGACCCCCTGCTCCAGCAAATCAAAGAAGAGATCCTGAACACCGATATTGAAACGCTCACCCCGGTGGAAGCCCTTATGAAACTCAATGAAATCAAGAACTTATTGAAGGGTATGCGGCGAAATGAAAAGTGAAAAAAGATATTTTGAAAAAAAAGGCGAAAAATGATGAAATTATTTTCAGGAAATAAAAAAATTTCTACATTTGCAACCGCTTTTGAAACGCGGGAATAGCTCAGTTGGTAGAGCACGACCTTGCCAAGGTCGGGGTCGCGGGTTCGAGTCCCGTTTCCCGCTCAAATCCCGAATCCGATGGTTATCGGGTCGGGATTTTTTCTTTGAAAACGTTGCCCGAGTGGTGGAATTGGTAGACACGTTGGACTTAAAATCCAATGACCATTGCGGTCGTGCGGGTTCAAGTCCCCCCTCGGGTACATTTCAAACCAGGCTGTTGATCCCTTTCGGCAGCCTTTTTTTCATCGCGAAAGCCATCAAAAAATTCTTAAAATCTCTTTCCATTTTTCTCATCTAACCCGCTTTATATTATATTTGTTCCCATACTTTGATGCAATTTATCACGACTTATGATCGCCAAACAACTCATCGTAGACGGCATTGTGCCGCTGAAGACTTCCGACACGGGGAAGACAGCCCTGAGCTGGATGGAGGATTATAAAGTGTCGCATCTTCCCATTGTCAACGACCAGAAGTTTCTGGGCCTGATCTCGGAACTGGATATCTACAACCTGAACAATTTCGAGGAACCACTCGGGAATCATAACCTCTCACTGATCCAGCCTTTCGTAAAGGAAAATCAACACATCTACGATGTACTGAAACTGGTGAATGCGCTGGGGCTGACGCTGATCCCCGTGTTGAACGACAAAGAAGATTACCTGGGCAGCATCACCTTGCGCAATCTGGTAAAATATTTTGCAGAGTCGCTGTCCGTGGAAAATCCGGGGGCCATCATTGTGCTGGAGATGGCTTT
>JBJKPL010000136.1:0-4726 GCA_046706345.1 Candidatus Sulfidibacterium sp. | reverse complement strand
GTGTGCAGCAGCTGCGCGATGCACTGGCAGAGAAAGCCGAAGCTTTCAAAGACATCGTCAAGACCGGACGCACCCACTGGATGGATGCCACGCCGCTGACGCTGGGACAGGAATTTTCGGGCTATGTCTCGCAACTCGACCACGGGCTGAAGGCACTGGAAGGCACCCTGGAGCACCTTTCGGAACTGGCGCTCGGTGGCACGGCCGTGGGAACCGGGCTGAACACCCCCAAAGGTTATGATGTGAAGGTGGCCACAAAGATTGCTGAACTCACCGGCCTGCCGTTCCAGACGGCGGAAAACAAATTCGAGGCTCTCTCGGCCCACGACGCCATCGTGGAGACTTCCGGCGCGTTGAAACAGCTGGCCGTAAGCCTGATGCACATCGCCAACAACATCCGTTACCTGGCTTCCGGTCCGCGGTGCAGCATCGGCGAGGTGAATTTGCCTGCCAACGAACCCGGTTCGTCGATCATGCCCGGAAAAGTCAACCCGACGCAAAACGAAGCGCTGACCATGGTTTGCGCCCAGGTGATCGGCAACGATGTGGCCATTTCCACCGGCGGCCTGCAGGGGCATTTCCAGCTGAATGTCTTCAAGCCCATGATGATCGCCAACCTGCTGCAGTCGGCACGGCTGCTGGGCGATGCCTGCGTTTCATTTGCCGACAACGCCATTGCCGGTGCCGAAGCCAATGTAAAGAACATCCAGGATAACCTGGAAAATTCGCTTATGCTGGTCACGGCGCTGAACACCCACATCGGCTATGAAAAAGCCGCCAAGATCGCCAAGAAAGCCCACGCCGAAGGCACCACGCTGCGTGCTGCTGCCATGGCCCTGGGATTCCTGACCGATGCCGAATTCACCGAATGGGTGGATCCGAAGAAAATGATCTAAAAAACATCTTTTACATGAAAGGCCGTCCCGAAATTTCGGGACGGCCTTTTTGTTGGATCGCTTCCTCCTTTATCAGACGGTTTGCAACCGGGGACCGGCTTCCACGAGCCGCTTCCCTGCCCGGTTGTCGGTATACTGTTCAAAGTTCAGGATGAACAGCTCCGCCAGGTCTTTGGCTTTTTTGTCCCATTCTGCCGGGTCGGCATAGGTATTCCTGGGATCCAGGATTTCGGCATCGACGCCGGGGAGTGCGGTGGGCACTTCCAGGTCGAAGATCGGAATGGTCTGGGTTTCGGCACGCTCGATGGAACCATCCAGGATGGCATCAATGATGCGACGGGTATTTTTGATGGAGATGCGCTTGCCGGTCCCGTTCCAGCCCGTATTGACCAGATAGGCCTGGGCGCCGTTTTGTTCCATGCGTTTCACCAGTTCCTCACTGTATTTGGTGGGATGCAGCAGCAGAAAGGCGGCGCCGAAGCAGGCCGAGAAGGTTGGCTGCGGTGTGGTGACGCCCAATTCCGTTCCCGCCAGCTTGGCCGTGAACCCCGACAGGAAATGATACTGGGCCTGTTCCGGGCTGAGTTTCGACACCGGCGGCATCACGCCGAAAGCATCGGCGGTAAGGAAGATGACCTTCTTCGCCGGACCTCCCTTGGACACCGGGGCAACAATGTTTTTGATGTGATAAATGGGATAGGAAACCCGGGTGTTTTGGGTCGTGCTGCCGTCGTCGAAGTCGATCTTTCCGTCCGCATCCACGGTGACGTTTTCCAGCAAGGCATCACGCCGGATGGCCCGGTAGATGTCGGGTTCGCTGTCCGGGTCGAGGTATATGGTCTTGGCATAACAGCCGCCTTCGAAGTTAAAGATCCCGTCATCGTCCCATCCGTGTTCGTCGTCACCGATGAGGGCGCGGTTGGGGTCGGTGGAGAGGGTGGTTTTTCCCGTGCCGGAGAGGCCGAAGAAGATGGCGGTGTCGCCGTCCTTCCCTACATTGGCGGAACAGTGCATGGCCGGGATGCCTTTCAGCGGCAGGTAGTAGTTCCTGTTCATGATGGAGAAAATCCCTTTTTTCATCTCGCCGCCGTACCAGGTACCCCCGATCACGGCCTTCCCTTCCGACAGGTTGAAGGCCACGAACACTTCCGAATTCAGCGGTTTGCCGTTGGCCTGTTTCATCGTCTGCCAGTCTTTGTTCACCGCCTTGGAAGCGTTCAGGATGACGAAATCCGGTTTGAAATTTTCAAGCTCCGCTTCGGTGGGCCGGATGAACATATTTTTCACGAAATGTGCCTGCCAGGCCACTTCCACGACAAAGCGGACCTTCATCCGGGTATTTTCGTTGGCGCCGGCAAAGCCGTCGATCACGAACAGCCGTTTGCCGCTCAGCTGGTCGGTACCGATGTGGTACATTTTTTTCCAGACTTCCTGACCGATGGGTTTGTTATCGGACGATTTGGCCTGATCCGACCACCACACGTTTTCTTTGGTAAAGTCATCATACACGATGTATTTGTCTTTGGGAGAACGGCCGGTAAAACGGCCGGTCATCACATTCAGGGCGCCCAGTTCGGTTTGCCTCGCCTTCTCAAAACCCCGCAGATTGTCGCGGGTTTCTTCCTCATAAAGCGCCTCGTAAGAAGGATTGTAAACAATTTCAGTCACGTTGTTGATGCCGTAACTGTTTAAATCAGCTTTGATTGTATCGATGTTCTTGTCCATAATTTTTTTATTCTATGATTTCGATAGGATTCATTGAGTGTAAAAGTAGAAATTTAAATCGATTGCGGAAAGTCTCCGGGTCATTTTTTCACATTTTTGAAATCATTCGGGGCGGAGGGGATTTGAAAGGACTGGCGGAAAGCGGGCGGACACGGGGACAACAGGACGAAGGGGTGTTTTTTTCCGGTTGATAAAATCTTTTTTCTTCCAATATCATGGGGTGTAGTTCTTAAATCCATACCGAATATCGAAGTTCGATCAGGGATTTACGATTTGAAAAGAAGGGTTGTACCAGGGAGGGATTTCCTAAGAAATCACTTTCCCGATGGATCGGGACGTGAGAATCTTGTCAATGGTACCGTTTCACTCATCAAGCCCCTCACGCCACCTTGGGCGGATCAGGGTTAAACGAAGTAAACGTAAAAGGCCTCCTACCGGTCGAAACTCCATAAAAACACAGGGCAGAGAACAATTTCCGAAAGAATTTTTTAAATTCGTTGCCGAAACCCTCGCTCTCGCAACGCCCGTCCCGATCTATCGGGGTCTGTGACTTGTGGGCCAAAAAAAGAAGCCAGAGGATATCGCAAATTGCGACATCCCTTTAAAGCCACAGACTGGTCACAAATTGTGACCGGTTACAAAATATGAAAACATGGTTAATCTTATCAAAGCTGATTACCCCCTCGCAAAGCCTGTCCCGATCTTTCGGGGTCGGTGACTTGTGAGTCTCGCTCTCGCCAAACCTTCAACGGATGAGTCGAAAGCAGATCATGTTAAAAGTCATTAAAATACACCCGTTCCCGCAAAGCCGGCATCCTGTGATTAAAATAAATAACTACCTTTAGCTGCTTATAAACCCTGTTTGCTCCAACAGCCCTTAGAAATCCCTGGCTCCGAAAGACTGCAGGAGCAGCAATCAAACACAAACATTATGAAAAAGATTCTTTGGATTTTCCTATTGGGACTGGTGATCAGTTTGACCCCGAACCCATCCCTGGCCGGTCCGCACAAAACCGGCAAATACCTTTCCGATACGGTCCGCAGCCTGAAACACCAGGGCGTCGTCGCCCGTCATCCGCTGATCGTGGTCGACGGAACCGTTATGGGAACCAGGTTAAACGGCCCGAAGAAGTTGCCGGCCAAAAACGATATTGACAAGATCGTGTATTTTGCCAAAGGCAGTAAGGCCGCGAACACATTATATGGGGCGCAGGGAAAAAACGGGGTCGTGCTGATCTATACCAAAGCGGGAGCGGCAAAACTGATGACCAAATTTTCCCCGGCACCGGCCCACGAAAAGGTGTTGTATGTGGTGGATCACAGGCCCATCCCTTATGAACAGTTAAAAAACATCAACGCGAAAAATATTGCCTCCATCTCGGTCCTCAAAAGCAAAAGCTCGATCGCCCTGTACACTTCGGGCGACTACAGCGGCGTGGTGATCATTACCCTGAAAAAGAACGCCCTGGGAAACTAAACCCGTTGATTTGAATGACTTTTGGGCCTTTTATGGTTGATCGTAAACTCAGGCACTTTTAGTAATTTAGCAAACTACGAATTACTAAAACAAGGAAGGAACGATATGAAACATAAGATAAGCACGCGCGAAGACGGGATCGAGATCAGGATCTCTGATGTGCAGGAAAAGCAACCGGAATTGTTACAGTCGTTTGAACTTTGCCAAAAAGGTCAGTGTGACTGTCCGACCGATCAGTACGATAAACTCGAGCAACTTGATATACAATCCTTCGGGAATGAAATCAGACTCAATCTGAAAGCCAGGGAAGGCGAAAAATTCGATGGCCGTGAGATCGAAAAATGCGTCGATTTTACCATTAAAAAAGCCGGGGGAAAATCGATTTGGTGACAGGGTGACGGGGTGACCGGGGTATGTTCTGCTCTCACAAATCTGACCTGATCATCGGGTGGCAACGGATGGGCTATACTTCCCCAAATCCTCCTATTCCGTTCTGACCCCTTTCACGGTTTCTCCGCCCATATTTTCGAACACGGCTTCGGTCTTTTCCCTGCTGATGTTGAACCGGAGGGTGGAAGCACTGCCTTCAAACACAAAAAGATGTTCTTTGACCGGGGCAATTTTAAAG
>JBJKPL010000135.1:0-8305 GCA_046706345.1 Candidatus Sulfidibacterium sp. | reverse complement strand
ACGCACCCGCTGGCGCCGCCGTTGCGGGCGTCCTCGATCCGTTTTCCCTGGCGCAGCATTTCCTGAATGATGGAATCGGTATTGAAGATGGAAGGTTGCCCGAATCCCGTCTTCACGATCTTCAGTGCCCGTTTGATGAACCGGTCTGGATTTTTCTTGCTCAGTTGCACCATCGAGCTGGGCTGCAGCAAACGCATTTCTTCGATCACCTCCAGGATCAGGTACGAGAGTTCGTTCACGGCATCGGAGCCGTCTTCCTTGACCCCGCCCACGTTGATCAGCGAGAAATCGGTGTACGTGCTGCTTTCTTTCAGTGTGACGCCCATCTTCGGCGGTGCCGGATGGTTGTTGAACTTTACCCAGAACGCCATCAAAAGTTCTTTGGCCCTTTCTCTGGTCAGACTTCCGTTTTCCGTTTCCCGGACATAAAAAGGGTAGAGGTGCTGATCGAGCCTGCCGGGATTAAAGGAATCCCAGGGATTCAGCTCGGTGACCACGCCCTGATGGATGAACCAATAGTGCTGCAGCGCCTCCCAGAAGGTCTGCGGGGCCTTTGCAGGGACGTTCAGGCAGTTGCTTTGCATGGTCTGCAGCTCTTTCAGCCGCTCCGGATCCTTTTCCTGAGCCATGAGCTGCTCGATTTTTTCGGCATGGCGGCGGGCAAAAGCAATGATGGCATCCGCGGCAATGTCCATGGCCGTCAGTTCTTCTTTTTTATCCAGGGCCTCCGGGTCCTTCACGAAATCCAGCAGTGCCAGGGCCTGTGCTATTTCCTTCTTAACATCCAGAAATCCCTTCTGAAAGGAGTCTTTTCCGATCACCGTGTGTCCGGGGGCCCGTTGTTCCTGAAATTCTGTGAAAACACCGGCCTCATAAGCGGCTTTCCATTCTTCCGGTAGTGCAGCAAACATGCGCTCACGGATGGTTTTGCCTTCCCAGAAAGGAATGATCTTCTCGCTATATACTTTCCGGGTTGCTTCATTCACCTTAAAAAATTGTTTCTTGCGTTTGTCAAGCTTGTCAAGATCCTCCAGCGAATGCAGGACGATCTCGGGATACGTCGGCGTGGATTTCGGAAATTCCCCGCGCTCGCCGACGATGAGCTCCCCGGGCAGCACGCAGAGGGTTTTGTGCTCCAGGATATAGCGGAATGCCAGCGCCCGCGTCACGGCGACAGAATGGCCCCGGGCTTCGGGGCTTTGATAAAATTCGGTGAGCAATTCGGCACGCTGGTGCGACATCACGGGCACGGCCGAAAGGCTGTTTTCTCTCAGGTTATTAATTCTTGTGTTCATTTCAGGTTGTTTTATCCACCCAGCCGGGCATCAAATCCGGCCCGGGTGAAAGTTTCTTTGATTTCGTAATTTCTTACCTCGTCGGTGGTTCTGATCCCAGACAGTTTGAAGGGGATGTTCAGACGGATGTATTTGCTCTCCGCCATGGCATGATAAGGCAGCAGGTTGATTTTCCGGAGGCCGGGCATCCCGGAAAGTAAAGAAAGGATGTCCGTGATATTCTTTTCCGTATCCGTGATCCCCGGGACCAGCGGCACGCGCAGGATCACCCCTTTCTTGCGGTCGTTCAGACGCGCCAGATTTTTCAGGATCTGCCGGTTGGAGACCCCGGTATATTTCCGGTGCAGCGTATCATCAATGACTTTCAGATCGAACAGGAACAGATCCGGCAGATCGACCAGTTCATCAAAAACCTTTTGTGGCGCCAGTCCTGAGGTGTCCACGGCCGTATGGATTTCCTCTGCACGGCACAACGTCAGCATCTTCCGCAGAAAGACCGGTTGCATCAGGGGCTCCCCACCGGAAAACGTCACCCCGCCACCCGATTCGTCCATGAACAGCAGTTCTTTTTTGATCTCCTCAAGCAGTGGGCGCTCGCCGATCTCCTTCACGGCAAAACCACTGTTGTAATGCGCATCGGGAATACATTCCGGATTATGGCACCACCAGCAGGAGAGGGGACAGCCCTGAAAAAAGACCGTCAGCCGGATCCCGGGACCGTCATGAATGGTGAAACGCTGGATATTTGAAATAAATCCTGACATACAATGAAGTTTAAACGCACGAATACACGGAAAAAGATTCCCCGGAAAGGGAAAAGGAAAGGCAGGTAAAGATCACTTGATCCAGCATTCATACAGATGACGGCAAAACCGCCCGTACATCTTGATGAACATATTGGCGCTGTGAATCTCGGTCGTATGCTGCGTAAACAACATTTTTTTGGGTTTAACACCACAAATATAATGATTTCACTTTACGTTGTTACCGGCGCATGAATTTAAATATTCCGGCCGGTTATTTCCGGTTGCTGGATTTGAACAGGAGTTCTTTCTCGGCTTTGCTGAGGCTGTCGTAGCCCGATTGGGAGATCTTTTCCAGGATCTTATCAATTTCTTCCTGTGTTACCGCCCGGTTCCGGTTGTATTCTTCATCCGTCAGCGGCCGTCCCGATTCGGGGCGGAGGGTGCTGAATTTTTGATATTTCCGTCGTTTGAAGGAAAGCGACGGCAGCTTCCAATGGTCGAAAATACGGTATAAATCCGTGCCCTTGCGCAGGGAATAACCGTAAATGAATCCCCAGACCGCCCCGCCGATGTGGGCAATGTGGCCGCCCGGATTCGCCGACTGGATGCTCAGGATGTCCAGGATCACCAGTGCAATGGCCAGGTATTTCAGCTTCACCCGGCCGATCAGGAACAAATGCACGTTGTAATCCGGCACGTAAGTGGAGATGGCGATGAGGATCGCCAGGATGGACGCCGAGGCCCCCAGCGCCACTGAAATGGACCGGATGCGGGCAAATGCAGGAAAGATATTGAACGCCACCACAAAAAATATTGCCCCCACAAGCCCGCCGATCAGATAGGTGATCAGCAGCTTGCGCTGGCTGAGATATTCCATAAACAACAGCCCGGCGAAATACAGCACCAGCATATTGAAAAACCAGTGGAAGAAAGCTTCATGCAGGAACATGTAAGTGAGCACGGTCCAGGGTTTGCTCAACAGGTCACCCGGTGCAGAAGGCAGGGCCATCAGGGTGCCCAGCGGACTCAGCTGCGGGATGGCGCCCGTAAACAGCCAGGTCCCCAGCGTCGAGATATTCGCCAGTAAAAAAATGATCGTGTTGATGAGGATCAGCCGCGAAAGGACATGCTTCGACAGGAAGATGTCGTGCAGGATCTCTCCGGTGCTCTTTCTGCGAAACTGAAAATTGTCGTATCGGTCCATGATTCCCAACTATATTTCCGGCCCGAAAAATTTGCCGTGTTTTTTCCAGTAATAAATGATCGCCAGTCCCACCAGCATCCCGCCGACGTGGGCGAAGTGTGCCACATTGTCACCCGGCCGGTTGCTGAGGCCCGAAAAAAGCTCCAACAGGCCGTAACCCAGCACAAACCACTTGGCCTTGATGGGAATGGCAAAATACAGATAGATGATGGAATTGGGGAACATCATACCGAAGGCCAGCAGCAGTCCGAAAATAGCGCCCGATGCGCCGATTACCACCATCTGGTTCAGCATTTCCACCTTGTAGTTGGAAAGGAAGGTCACGATCTGTTGCATGATGTCGGCATTGGCCTGTCCCTGGCTCAGCAGATTCATGTTCTGGTTGAACAGCGAAATGTCGTGTTGCGTGATCAGCGGATTGACGGAGCCGATGCGGAAGCCGTATTTCGTAAAATAATCCTCCACCGCAGACACCGTGGGATGGCTGATGATCTGATTCAGCGCATCCAGATTCGGGGCCAGGGAGAAGTGGATCCAGATAAGATAAACTACCGCCGAACCCAGTCCCGTAAGCAGGTAGAAGATCAGAAATTTCCGCCCGCCCCACACGTTCTCCACCACGTTGCCGAACATCCACAAGGCAAACATGTTGAAGAGGATGTGCATCCAGCCCCCGTGCAGGAACATGTAGGTGAAGAACTGATAGATCCTGAAGTTGGCAGCGCCGGGATAGTGAAGCCCGAACAGATCGATCAGGTCGATGTGATATTTACGCAATGCCAGCGTGGCAAGGAAAATCAGGGTGTTGATGATCAACAGGTTTTTTACCACAGGGGGTAAGATCTTGAAGCCGCCTGGTCTGTACTGCTGCATGTGTTATCGGTTGTTTGTGAATAAATCCGTTTTTCTCATTTCACAAGGGTGTTTCATTGCGGTTCGAAATTACCTCAAAAATCCTTCCAAAGTGTCATTGGTCACGATTCCGATGATTTTACTGCCGTCAGGGGCCTGTTCCGGCAGCTGGCAGGCAAAAAGCCGGTCGAAAAGATCGGCCATTTCTTCTTTGTTCAGGCTTTCGCCGGACCGGATGGCAAGCCGGGTGGCCATGGCCCGGGCCAGACGAATGGACTTGTCATTCCCCAGGTCGGCATTTTGCGTTTTGTAATCTTCGAGGATCCGCTCCAGGCTGAGCCGGACGTCTTTGTCATTCAGATCGGCAGGGATGCCCTGGACCACATACTGTCCTGAATCTTCTTTCTCAAGGATAAATCCCAGCGATTTCAGAAAATCCGTCAGTTCTTCCAGGATGGAGAGATCTTCCGGCGAGAAATGGACCTCCACCGGAAACAACTGATGCTGCGAAGCCTGTTCTTTCCCCTGAAGCTGCTTCAGGAACTTCTCGTACAGGATCCTTTCATGGGCTTTCTGCTGATGGATCAGCATCATGCCGGACCTTACGTTGCAGACGATAAATTTTCGCTGGATCTGAAAAAAGGAATGCGGCGACGCATCTTGTTGTTCCCGGATCCCATGGGAATCTTCCGGCATAACCGGTTCCTGTTTTGACTGTTCCTGCGTAAAAAGCTTTTCCCAGTGTTGAACAGATTTTTCTCTTTGAACATGGCTGCTTTCGCGATAGGAAGGCTTTTGATCCGTTTCGAACGGATTGTAATCGGGATTGATCCGGATCTCGGGCTGCCGTACCATGCCTTTGGCAGGATTCTGAAAGGCGGCTTCGATGCTCGGGTCCACATCAAAATCAATGGTGGGCGTCAGGTTGTGCATGCCCACCGACTGCTTGACGGCGGCCTGCAGCACGGCATACACGTAGCGGGCATCCTTGAAGTTGACTTCCGTCTTGGTGGGATGGATGTTGATGTCGATGTCCGAAGGATCCACTTCCAGGTGGAGGAAATACGACGGGAACGCATCACCGGGCAACAGCTCGCTGAAGGCGTTGGTGACGGCATGGTTCAGATAGGCATGCTTGATGTATCGCTGGTTCACGAAGAAATACTGTTCTCCGCGTGTTTTCTTGGCAAATTCGGGCTTCAGGATAAAACCGCTGACCGACAAAAGGTCCGTGGTCTGCGTTACCGGCAACAGCCGCTGGTCGTAGACCTTGCCGAAAATAGCGACGATCCGCGACTTCAGGCTCCCTTTCGCCAGGTTGTACACGGTCTTGCCGTTGTGTTCCAGGGTGAAGGCGATCTCCGGGTTGATGAGCGCCACCCGGTTGAATTCCTCGAGGATGTGCCGTGTTTCGGCATTGTATGACTTCAGGAAATTTCTCCTTGCCGGCACATTGAAGAACAAATTCTTCACCATGATCGTGGTGCCGGCAGGGCAGGAGCAGGGCTCCTGGCTGACGACCTTCGACCCTTCGATGCGCAGGCAGCTGCCCAGCTCATCGCCTGCGGGCCGGCTTTTGATCTCTACCTGCGCAATGGCGGCAATGGAAGCCATGGCTTCCCCGCGGAAACCCAGCGTATGAATGGAAAACAAATCGTCGGCTTTGGTGATCTTGGAGGTGGCGTGGCGCTCGAAACACATCCGGATGTCGATGGCCGACATGCCACAGCCGTTGTCGGTGACCTGGATCAGCGTCTTGCCGGCATCCTTGATGACCAGATGGATCTCCGTGGCGCCGGCATCCACGGAATTTTCAAGCAGCTCCTTCACAGCCGATGCCGGCCGCTGGATCACTTCACCGGCAGCAATCTGATTGGCAACGGAATCAGGAAGTAGCTTGATGACATTCGACATAAACCTTCGCCTTATTTGGTTCCCACACCGAAAAGTGTCAGAAAATTGTCGATCAGGTTGGTGTATAGAATGATGTAGATGCTGCCGCCGATGATCACGGCATAGATAAAATACGACAGATACCGGCTGGAAGCACTCTTCCCGAACTGATCTTTCTTTTCCCACCGTTTTGACATTTGCAGACGGATCCGTTCTTCCCGCGTCAGCGCGGAATCATATCCCAGCTCCGCCTTCCGGTGCTCCCATTCGTCACGCTTCGGGTCGTAATACCGCGAGGGAAAGTTGAATTTTCTGGGCTTCGGTGTCTTGAAAATCGTAAAACGCATGGCATTGTATTTATCCTACAAAGATAGTGCTTTTTAAGCTCTGTGGTTACATCCGCTCCGGCAGGACGATGCCCAGCAGATGCATGGCCGAACGTAAGGTTCTGGCAGTGAAGTCCGACAGCGCCAGCCGGAAATTGCGTTTCTCCGCGTCTTCTTCCTTCAGGATGGTCAGATCGTGGTAAAACTGGTTGTACTCCTTGGCGACTTCGAAACAGAAGTTGGCAATGGGTGCAGGACTCAGTGCATCGCCGGCGGCTTTCACCACCGTGGGAAAGTCGTGCAGCAGCTTCAGCAGCGATTTTTCCTTGCTTTCGGGGATGTGGTCCCGGTAGGCCAGGCTGCGGAAATCCAGGCCCAGGTCGGCAGCTTTGCGCATCACCGACTGGATGCGGGCGTGGGTGTACTGGATGAAGGGACCCGTGTTGCCGTTGAAGTCGATAGACTCCTCGGGGTTAAACATCATGGTTTTCTTGGGATCCACCTTCAGGATGAAATATTTCAACGCTCCCAGGCCGACCATGTCGTAGAGCTGCCGCGATTCTTCCGGCGTGAAGTCGTCGAATTTACCGAGTTCCTCGGAAGTCTTGCGTGCCGTCTCGGCCATTTCCTCCATCAGCTCGTCGGCATCCACCACGGTGCCTTCACGCGATTTCATCTTGCCGTGGGGCAGTTCCACCATGCCGTACGACAGGTGGTAGATGTTTTCGGCCCAGCGGTTCCCCAGTTTCTTCAGCAACAGCTTCAGCACGTCGAAGTGGTAGTTCTGCTCGTTGCCCACCACGTAGATGAGCTGTTGGGGGGTGTAGTCTTCATACCGCAGGTGGGCAGTGCCCAGGTCCTGGGTCATGTAAACCGAGGTGCCGTCGGCACGCAGCAGCAGCTTCTCGTCAAGGCCCTCACCGGTGAGGTCGCACCACACCGAGCCGTCGTCTTTTTTATAAAATATCTTCTTTTCCAGGCCTTCGTTTACCAGCTCCTTGCCCAGGAGGTAGGTCTGCGATTCGTAATAGATCTTGTCGAAATTCACGCCCATGCGCTCGTAAGTCTTGTCGAAACCGGCATACACCCAGCCGTTCATTTCTTCCCACAGGCCGCGGACTTCCGCATCGCCGGCTTCCCAGCGCTGCAGCATCTGCTTGGCTTCCACCATCAGCGGCGCCTTCTGCGGGGCTTCCTCGGCATCCATACCTTCGGCGGTCAGCGCGGCGATCTCCTTCTTGTATTCCTTGTCGAACAACACGTAGAAATCGCCCACCAGCTTGTCGCCTTTCTGACCGGAGTTCTCCGGTGTCTGACCTTTGCCCCATTTCTGCCACGCCAGCATGGATTTGCAGATGTGGATGCCCCGGTCGTTCACCAGGTTCACCTTCACCACGTTTTTGCCGTTGGCTTTCAGGATCTCGGCCACCGACCAGCCCAGCAGGTTGTTGCGGACATGACCCAGGTGCAGCGGCTTGTTGGTGTTGGGCGAGGAGTACTCGATCACCACCGGTGCATCACCGGGACGGGCCTTCAGGATCCCGTAACCGGCATCGGCATACGACGTCTCGAAGAAAGAGATCCAGTAAGGATCGGCGATGTTCAGGTTCAGGAACCCCTTGATGACATTGAAACCCGAAACTTCTTCCATGTGCTCCTGCAGATACGTGCCCAGCTCCTGGCCCGTGGCTTCGGGGCCCTTGCGCGACAGCTTCAGCAACGGAAACACCACCACCGTCACATCTCCCTCAAATTCAGGCCGCGTTTTCTGCAACAGAAACGCCCCCGGTTCCATGTTCTGACGGTACAACGAGGCTACCGCCGCACTCAGCTGCTCTGCTAAAATGGATTCGATCATGATCTCGCGCTTTTTAGGCTGCAAAAGTAGAAAAATTCTCCTTTCTCCTTTCACGATGAACCGGGCAGGCGGGCAGAAACCCGAAAGGGGAAAGAATGGGTTGGATGCTGCGATTTTATTTTTGGGTTTTG
>JBJKPL010000134.1:0-3351 GCA_046706345.1 Candidatus Sulfidibacterium sp. | reverse complement strand
AAGTATCTGAATTCGCCGGAATCAGATATTTACAATAAAAGTAAAAGCCTGTACGGTATCTTTTTTGCCCGGAACGAGATCGTCCGAAAGGACAATTGTTTTCTTGTGGAAGGCTATACGGATGTCATCTCCCTGCAACAGGCCGGGATCCAGAATGTGGTGGCTTCGTCCGGAACTTCCCTTACAACGGATCAGATAAAGATCATCAAACGGTTTACCCCCAACATCACCATCCTGTATGACGGTGATCCGGCCGGGATCAAAGCTTCTTTTCGTGGCATCGACATGATCCTGGAACAGGGGATGAACGTGAAGATCGTGCTGTTTCCCGAAGGCGAAGACCCCGATTCTTTTGCCAGGAGCCATTCTTCTTCCGAACTGGAAGCTTTTGTGGAAAAAGAAGCCCTGGACTTCATTTCATTCAAAACCAGGCTTCTGATGGCGGAAACCCAGGGGGATCCTGTGGCCCGGGCTTCGCTGATCAAGGAAATCGTGCATACGATCTCCCAGATCCCCGATGCCATTGTCCGGACCGTTTACATCAAAGAATGCAGCACGGTGATGGATCTGCCGGAACAAACCCTGATGAACGCCCTCAACAAGCTGCTGCGCGATAAATTCAGAAAGCAAAATTATCCGGCCTCCGGAGAAGAAACCGTCGGGATCGAGGAACACTACGAAACCGATCGCCAAACCGAGATCGATCCCTTTGACATCAGCGAACAGGAAAATGAGATCATGCGGCTGCTGCTGCTTTACGGCCCGGAAAAAATTAAGATCACCGAAAGCGTGGAGGACGAGATGGGTGAGCTCGTGGAGGGGGAGCGCGAGATGATTGTCGCCGAATTTATTCTGGAAAGCCTCGATACCGACGACGTCGTTTTTGAAAATAAAACCTACAACCGGATTGTGGAAGAGATCAGGGAAAAACTCCCAACCGGTCATGTTCCCGATGAATCCTATTTCGTGCATCATCCGGAAAAGGAAATTTCTTCCTGTGTCATTGACCTGGTGGCCGAACCCTACGAATTGAGCCAGAACTGGGTGCGACATAAAATTTATGTAAAAAATGAGCAGGACGATCTGCACCAGACCCTGGTGGCCGCCCTCAACACCTTTCGTATCAAGCTGATCAACCGCATCCGCCGGGACATCACCAACCGGTTAAAGGAAACCAGCAACGACGCCGAGATCACCGTGTTGATGGAGCAGTTTTTCGAGCTGAAAAAAGTCGCCCGTGAAATTGACGAAGAACTCAAACGCCCGTTTGATTATTAATAGTTTACCTCCTTTTGCCTTCAAATACCTGTCCGCCTCCGGCGGGAACGAGGATTTGCCCTTGGGTTAACCCCCCCGGTTAACAATTGCCGGATTTTAGCAAAAAGAAAGTTCTTTTTATCTTTTCCGAAGACGTAAAAATATCATCCGAATATCAGGAAATGCAAAACAAATACCAAGAAATGGAAGTCGGATACCAAGAAACGTAAGTCGAATACCAAGAAATGTAAGTCGAATATCAAGAAATGTAAGTCGAATACCAAAAAATACAATTCGAATATCAAGAAATGTAATGCGAATATCAAAAATCAGGAATTGAATACCAAAAAATGAAATCTATACATCTAAAGGATCCATCAGACAACCTTTTTTAATAATCGGTGAATCCGATTTTGAATTAAGAAGATTATTTATTAATTTTAGTGAACCTATTTTGCTTTTGGACAGCCCTTTTTTGAATAAAAATGTGCGAAATATCTTTTTTCAGAAACCTAAAACCTTCTAAAGATGATACATTTCAATTTTGACAGAGTCTTTAAAGCCCGGGGCATCGACAAGCCCTTTACTTTTCTGCTCCATGCCGGTTTCAGCCGGTCTTTCGCCAGCAAAATTAATAACAACAAAGCAAAACGCCTCGATTTTGACATCATGGAGCGCTTGTGCCTGGTGCTGAACTGCACGCCCAACGATTTTGTGGAATGGATCCCTGATAAAGACACCTCCGTACCGGCCAACCATGCCTTGCGTCTGCTGGAAAAACCGGAAAAGGAAATCGACTTTACCAGCAAACTCAACGCCATCCCGCTGGGGAAAATGAAGGACATCAGCAACCTGATCGATGAGTATCTGAAGAGAACGGGCGAATGATTTGACGTCCCGTCGTCGATGCACTAGTGCGCCAACGGCGGGAATGCGGACGAGTTTAGGCTGCCCGTCGGATTTTGGTTCCCTGCGCACACCCGGGAACAGAAAAATTTCACGCGTCGGGTTTGAAAGCCTCCGGCGGAAACAAGGAAGGGTTCAGGCAACTTGACCCCCTAACTGCGGCATAAGAAAATTAATTCTTTTTTTTAAGCTTAGTATCTAATAGTTTACTCCCCTTAAATTGAAATCTTTCCGGGTTTTGCTCATTTAACATCATTCTCAGTAATGTGTTTGTCTTTTTTGTGTTATCAGCCGTGCTAATAAGCGCAATGAATGCAAATAACCCTATGATAAGGGCTATAATTCCCAAAATGCCATTTATTGCTTCCATAATATTTGATTTTAGGCAACATAATCTGTTGCGGTTAATAAATTTATGCAGGTGTAAGGAACCGATATGCAATTTACATATAAATTTATCAGCAGAAGGGCGGTACAAGATGTAAACGTAAAACACAATATAAAAATAAAAAATCCGGCTCTTTCGAACCGGATTTTGCGCCCCCAATCCCGACAAGTCGGGAAACCTATGACCCTCTGATTAATCCCGAAGGATCGGGACTCCAACCATCTTAGCTTTTTTCTGAAGAACCTGGAATAAAAAAATCCGGCTCTTTCGAACCGGATTTTGCCCCCCCAACAGGACTTGAACCTATGACCCTCTGATTAATCCCGATGAATCGGGACTCTAACCATCTTAGCTTATTTCTGAAGAACCTGGAATAAAAAAATCCGGTTCTTTCGAACCGGATTTTGCGCCCGCAATCCCGACAGGTCGGGAAACCTATGACCCTCTGATTAATCCCGATGAATCGGGACTCTAACCATCTTAGCTTATTTCTGAAGAACCTGGAATAAAAAAATCCGGTTCTTTCGAACCGGATTTTTGCGCCCCCAACAGGACTTGAACCTATGACCCTCTGATTAACAGTCAGATGCTCTAACCAACTGAGCTATGGAGGCGTATTTTTTTTTCGTTTTGAGGGCGCAAAGATAGAGAATAATTTTTATTGACAAATAGTTTTCTCAAAATTTTCCTGTTTTACCTGACATTTGTTTTTCCTTTTAAAATCGCGGCTGCGCGGAATACCGGGTCTGCCGACTGCAGTAATTTTTGTCTGAGTTTTTCATTCAAATCGGGATGGCTGG
>JBJKPL010000133.1:0-10705 GCA_046706345.1 Candidatus Sulfidibacterium sp. | reverse complement strand
CAATGAGACCATGGAATCCGTAATGACGGTTTCCATGGTCTCATTGCGGCTTTTTTCGATGACTTCGGCTTCCCGGGCGCTGGCATCAAGGATCTCATCGGCATTTTTGCAATATCTTTTCACACGGTCGATCTCCTGCGCGTCGTTTTCAAGCAGTTTTAAAGCGATATAACGCGGCGCAACGCGGTTGGTGAGGGCTTCGTTGCCGTTTTTGTTGATCAGCGCCTGAAGTGCTTTAATGGCCTTCTCGATGCTTTCCCCGTAATTGATGTGGATGTGACGGATGATGGGTTCCCGATCTTCGTAAACCTCAATGATCTTGTTGAACAGCTTGCCGATCCCGTTGCCCTTGGAACCTACGGTATGCACCATGGGTATTCCCAGCATGGTCGACAGCGTATTGACGTCCAACTGATTGCCCGATTGGAGGAATTCATCCCACATGTTCAGGGCGACCACCACTTTCATGTCCATGTCGATGAGCTGCGTGGTCAGATAAAGATTCCTTTCCAGGTTGCTGGAGTCCACCACATTGAGGATGACATCCGGCAGTTCGTTGACCAGATGGCCGCGGACATACAGCTCTTCCGGGCTGTAGCTGGTAATGGAATAGGTTCCGGGCAGGTCCACCAGCTTGAAGGTATAACCTCCGTGTTTGAAAATGGCCTGTTTGGCGTCTACCGTTACGCCGCCGTAATTGCCGACTTTTTCCTTGGAATGGGAGGCGTAGTTGAAAACCGTGGTCTTTCCGCTGTTGGGATTGCCTACCAGGGCCACGTTGATGGTCTTCCCATGGTTGTTGTTCACGATCTTTAAGGCGGATTCCAGTTCGAAGGTTCCCTGAAATTCGGGGTTGGAAAATCCATTCAGATCGGTTTTTACTTCGATGAGGGCCGCTTCACTGTGGCGCAGAGAGACCTCGTAGCCCATGATGTTGTACTGAACCGGGTCCTTCATCGGCGCTTCTTTCACTACGATGACCTGTTTCCCGGCCACGAAGCCCATTTCGATGATCCTTTTCCGAAAGGCCCCCCGTCCTTTTACCTTGGTAATATATGCTTTATCGCCACTTTTCAGCTCTGCGAGTGTCATGCTTCTGATTTTGTTGCAAAGGACATCATTTCCCTGCCTTCAGCGTATACCTAAAACTAGGTATTCTGTTGACAGAGGTCAGAAAGTGTCCAGGTTTTGAAGATATTCTGGAGGCTCCTGCTGCGCTTCATGCAGCAGATGGTGAATCTTGGGCATCATGGTGGTGACGCGATAGCCCCAGTGCGTCGCAAACAGATTCCGGCACTCGTTCACGGCATTTTCCCGGGCCGCCAACGTATTTCTTTGGTAGAGCATGATAAAATCTTCCATGTCCTGATAAATGTCCGTTAGGTTTTCGGCCAGGCTGGCTTTCACGGGTTCGTTTTCATTGATAAACTGCGGGTCAATCATCCAGAATTCATCCCTGGATCCCAGCTTTTCGCGCAGGACGTAGAAGGTGTTTTCCCATTCTTCCGCCGTGACAAAGCGTTCGTTGGCTTCCGGATTCTGTACCGTGACTTCCGGGATCAGACTGCCTTTCAGGTACAGCAGAGGGCCCATCCTGAAAAAGAACTCCAGGAGATCATCTGCGGATTTTTTTTCAATATTCTGAATAAAAAAACAGTATTCGTTGGCCACTGTCAGCATTTCCATCACCGGTTTGCTGACCGTGATATCATCAGGGTAACTGCTCATCAAAAAAAGTTTTTGCAAAAATAATGGAATTCCCGAGAACAGACCTCAGTCGGAGATTCCCATCCTTCTTTTGGAAAATAAAAAACCGGTGGTCATGGAGATTTTTTCTTTAGGGCCACCGGTCTTCACTAAAGCTCAAAAACTTATAGATTTAGTTCTTTGATGATGTTGTCAATATGGAGCTCAAGTTCCTGGTTTACTTTGGCAAAGTCTTCTTTTCGTTCCAGTTTTTTCTTCATCCCGAAATAAAATTTGATTTTGGGTTCGGTGCCGGATGGCCGGACGCTGACTTTGGATCCGTCTTCCGTAAAGAATTGCAGCACATTTGATTTTGGAAGGTCGATGGCGGTTTCTTTGCCGGTTTTTACGTCTTTACTGGTTTGCGAAAGATAGTCCTTGATGGTAACCAACGGCGAGCCGCCCAGGTTCCGGGGAGGAGCAGACCGGAAATCATCCATGATCTTTTTGATCTCTTCGGCGCCGGCTTTTCCTTTTCTGACCACCGATACCAGTTTTTCTTTGTAGAATCCGAATTTCAGGTAAAGCTCCTGCAGCAACTCCATCATGGATTTCCCCTGACTGGCGGCCCAGGCTGCCGTTTCGGCGATCATCGAACAAGAGATCACGGCGTCTTTGTCGCGAACGAAATCCCCGACCAGATAACCGTAACTTTCTTCTCCGCCGCCGATAAAGGTCTGAACGCCTTCGTGTTTCCGGATGATGTCGGCAATGAATTTAAATCCGGTGAGCACATCATAATGTTTTACGTTGTATTCATCGGCCAGATTGAATAAAAGTTCAGAAGTCACGATGGTCTTGACGATGTATTCTTTTCCCGTAAGTTTATGATTGGCCTGCCACTGGTGCAGGAGATACTGGATGAGCAGCGAGGCGGTCTGGTTGCCGTTGAGCAACACAAAATCATCTCCGTCTTTTACGGCCACACCCACCCGGTCGGCGTCGGGATCGGTAGCCAGCACGATATCCGCCCCCGTTTCCCGGGCTTCTTCGATGGCCAGGGCCATGGCCGCCTGTTCTTCGGGATTGGGTGATTTTACCGTCGGGAAATTCCCGTCGGCCACGGCCTGTTTGGCCACAATATGGACGTTTTTGAAGCCGAATTTCTCCAACGATTTGGGCACCAGTGTGATCCCCGTTCCATGCAACGGCGTGTAAACGATCTTCAAATCATGCTGCTGTTGAATGATCTCCGGCGAAAGGCTCAGGGCTTTTACTTTTTCAAGATAAACGTTGTCCACTTCCGCGCCGATGATCTCGATCAGTTCGGAATTTCCCTCAAATTGAATATCTTCAATACTCGCAATTTGATTGACTTCGGTGATGACATTTTTGTCATGCGGGCTGATCAGTTGCCCCCCGTCATCCCAATAGGCCTTGTAGCCGTTGTATTCCTTGGGATTGTGTGAAGCCGTGATCATGATGCCGCCCTGGCAACCCAGATGCCGGATGGCAAAAGAAAGCTCCGGAGTCGGGCGAAGGTCATCGAATAGAAATACTTTCATCCCGTTGGCCGAAAAGATATCCGCGGAAATTCTGGCAAATTCACGGCTTTGGTTTCTGGAATCGTAAGCAACTGCAACCTTAATAAGTTGATCCTTAAAGTTTTTCTTCAGGTAATTGCTAAAGCCCTGGGTAGCGGCCCCGACGGTGTACCGGTTCATGCGGTTGGAGCCGACACCCATAATGCCGCGCAGTCCGCCGGTCCCAAATTCCAGATCGCGGTAAAAGGCATCGGTGAACTCCTGCGGATCGCCCTCCATCATCCGGCGGACGGCGTTTTTCGTGTCCTCATCATAGGGCCCTTCAAGCCATATGCGGGCTTTCTGCATAACGACGGGATCAATATTCGTATTCATGGTCATTAATTTTCTAATTGTTTGAGAACCAGTTTCAGGCTGTCGAGCCAGTAGGGCACGCGCACCTGAAAATCGTTTTTAATTTTTAATTTGTTCAGCACGCTGTAGAAAGGACGGCTGGCTTTTACCGGGAAATCTTTCGATTCGATGGCTTTTACCTGACAGGAGATGTCGCTTTCGCGGAAGATCGCCTGGGCAAAGTCATACCAGCTGATGACACCTTCGTTGCTGTAATGATAAACCGATACTCCTTCAGTCATTTTCCCCGAGGATAAAATATCCAGGATGGCCCGGGCGAGGTCCCCGGCGTAGGTCGGCGTTCCTACCTGGTCGAAGACCACGGAAAGTTCTTTTCTTTCGCGGCCCAGCCGCAGCATGGTTTTTACGAAATTATTACCGTATGCGGAATAAAGCCAGGAAGTCCTGATGATCAGTGCGGTGCCGGCAAAGCCAAAAACGGCTTTCTCGCCTGCCAGCTTGGTTTTGCCATATTCCGAAGCCGGGTTGGCCGCATCAAATTCTGAATAAGGTCTATGATTTTTCCCGTCAAATACATAGTCCGTGGAAATATGAATCAGGGGAATGTCTTTTTTCGCGCAGGCTTTCGCCAGATATACCACCGCAGTGGCATTGATCTGCATGGCTAGTTCAGGCTCGTCTTCGGCTTTATCAACGGCGGTGTAAGCGGCACAATTGATACAGCAGCGGAAGTCTTCCCTTTCAAAAACAGCGTTGATGGCCTGCTGGTCGGTGAGATCCAGCTCATTCACATCTGTATAGACAAATTGAAAATCAGGATATTGTGAAGAGAGGGCTTTGATCTCCGATCCCAATTGGCCGTTGCTGCCGGTAACCAGTATTTGTTTCATAAGCATTACAAGCTTGGGTCTGATTTCAACAACTGGTCGAAGTATTCGATGGTTTTGACCAGTCCCTGTTCCAGGGGAATTTTGGGCTCCCAATTGAGTTTTTCTTTCGCCAGGCTGATGTCGGGTTTTCGTTGCATGGGATCGTCGGACGGCAGCGGCTGGTAGATGATCTTCGATTTGGATCCGGTCATGTCGATGACTTTTTGGGCCAGTTCCAGGATGGTAAACTCACCGGGATTTCCGGTGTTCACCGGGCCGATAAAATCATCTCCGGTGGCCATCATCCGCATCATGGCTTCCACCAGATCATCCACATATTGAAAGCTGCGGGTCTGCTGTCCGTCACCATACACGGAGATATTCTCGCCTTTGAGCGCCTGCACGATGAAATTCGAAACCACGCGTCCGTCGTGGGGATGCATGTTGGGGCCGTACGTGTTGAAGATCCGGATGATCTTGATCCTTACGTTGTTCTGATAATGATAATTCATGAACAGCGTTTCTGCCACCCGCTTCCCTTCGTCGTAACAGGAACGTTTTCCGATGGGATTGACATGGCCCCAGTAACTTTCGGTCTGGGGATGAACCTGTGGATCACCATAGACTTCACTGGTAGAGGCCTGCAGGATCTTGCCCCGGACCCTTTTGGCCAGTCCCAGCATGTTGATGGCACCCATGACCGAAGTTTTCACCGTCTTGATGGGGTTGTACTGATAGTGGATGGGGGAGGCCGGACAGGCCAGGTTATAGATCTCATCCACCTCAACGTAAAAAGGGGTGGTGACATCGTGGCGGACCACTTCAAAATAGGGATTGTCCATTAAGGCAACGATATTTCTCTTCTGCCCTGTAAAATAGTTATCCAGGGAGATGACCTCGTTGCCTTCCCGGAGCAGACGCTCACAGAGATGCGAACCAATAAAACCGGCGCCACCGGTGACGAGAATACGCTTCATACCAGGTGTTTTAAAGATAAATTTTCAAAAGAAAGCCTCCGGAGAGGCTTTCATGATTTTTATTTCGTCAGTTTCTGTCTTCCGATGCCGAAATAATCGAAACCCTGTGAGGACAATTCTTCGGGATCGTAGATGTTGCGGCCGTCAAAGATCACTTTGCCTTTCAGCAACCGCTCGATGACCTTGAAGTTGGGGAATTTGAATTCGGGCCATTCCGTGATGACCATCAACGCATCCGCATCGATCAGAGTCTCATACTGATCTTCCACAAAGGTGATGCCATCCCCAAGGATCCGGTGGGCCTCTTTCATGGCAACGGGATCATAGGCTTTGACATGGGCTCCTGCTTCCAGCAGTTTCCGGATGATCACCAGCGAAGGGGCTTCTCTCATATCATCGGTATGGGGTTTAAAAGATAGGCCCCAAAGTGCGATGGTTTTTCCTTTCAGATTCCCGTCGAAATACTTGTAAGCCTTGGCAAAGAGCAGGGCTTTCTGCCTTTCGTTAACTTCTTCCACGGCTTTCAGGACATCCATTTCATAGCCTACCGTACTGGCGGTTTTGATAAGGGCTTTCACGTCTTTCGGAAAGCAGGAACCGCCATAACCGGCACCCGGATAAATGAAATAAGGTCCGATCCGTCGGTCAGAACCGATGCCCTTTCTTACCGAATTCACGTCGGCACCCACGATTTCGCAAAGATTGGCGATGTCGTTGATGAAGCTGATCTTGGTGGCCAGCATGGAATTGGCGGCATATTTTGTCATTTCGGCAGAGACAATATCCATGAAAATCACCGGATGGCCGTTCATGGTGAAAGGCTTGTAGAGTTTTTCCATCATCTTCTGTGCTTTATCCGAATCCACGCCCACCACGATGCGGTCAGGTTTCAGAAAATCTTCTACCGCGGCACCTTCTTTCAGAAATTCGGGGTTCGAGGCAACGTCAAAGGGGATGTTTACCCCTCTTTTGTCCAGTTCTTCCTGGATGGCATTTCTGACCTTTTCGGCCGTTCCCACCGGAACGGTACTTTTGGTGACCATCAGCAGGTAATCCTGCATATGCTGTCCCACTTCGCGGGCTACCTGCAAAACATATTTCAGATCGGCGCTACCGTCTTCATCGGGTGGTGTTCCCACGGCTCCAAATACCACATTGACGCCTTCGAGGCATTCCCCCAGTTTTGTGCTGAAATGCAACCGTTCTTTTTCAACGTTTCTTTTAACCAGTTCTTCCAGCCCCGGTTCATAAATGGGGATGATGCCATTGTTCAGGTTTTCAATCTTTTTTTGGTCGATATCCACACAGGTAACGTCGATACCTACTTCTGCAAAACAAGCTCCCGTAACCAGACCCACGTAACCTGTTCCCACCATTGTAATTTTCATATAAATTGTTTTTTGCGCTTTAAAATGTCCTCAAATTTATTAAATTAACGATTGCCCCGATCAGTGGGAATCAATCTATCTTGTAAGTTAAACCAATGCCCAGCGATTCCTTGAACTGCAACGCAGTATGCTCTGCCGTCAATGTGTTGATGCCGTCGATGAATTGATATTCCGGAAAAAGTACCTTGGGATCGTATTTAAACTGGACAAAAAAGACGGTAGCCAGGTATTCGTTGATCTTGAAGGTGAAGTTGTTTTCCCAGTCCACATCCAGTTGCCAGCGGATATCGGTCTCAGGTTCCAAATAGTTGTTATACAGGTTTAAATCGGATTTGTAATGCACGTTCTTCATCAGTTGGGTTTTATAAGAACAGAGAATGTTGATACCCAGCAGGCCCAGGTATTTTTTTCCGGGTGAAAGCAGATTGCCCAGACTGTCATAAGCGGCTTTTTTTACTCCATAGGCACCCTGATTGGCGAGTTTCTGGTTCATCACCAGGGTTACTTTCCCTGCCAGGGGACTCAGGAACATCTGAAAGCACTTGTTGGGGTTAAAGTTGAAACCTGCCGTAACCGTGATGTAGGCCGGTGCCATAAAGGCCGAAACCAGATCGGAGTCATTGGGGTAATTATAGCCGTTGGAAAACTGCGACTTGAATATCGTCATCCCGGAAAAGGCCCATTTTTTCGAGATTTTTCGACCTGCAGAAAAAGACACGTCCAGTTTGTCATCAGTCTTTTCGATGTCTTTGTTGATGTAACCTGCCACTCCATAGGCCAGATGGGCTTCATGTTCAAAAGTAAATTTCTTTTTGTGGTACTTGACATGATAATCCACTGTGGCCCTGCCGGCAACCGAACTTTCACCTCCTGTTGCCCAGTGTGAAAAGGCCATCTGGTTCATGATCAGGCTGTATTGTCCTTTGAAATTCCAGGGTTTTGTATGGGTGGTATCGCTGGCACTATTATTTCCTGCCTGTGCATAAACCGAGGGAATGGATACCAGCAGCAGGAACAAAATCAACTTCTTCATTTCAGGCTTAACTGCAATTCAACAAAAACTTTTCCTTTCGGGTTTCCTATTACAAGCATGAGCCCGGAACAGGCTCATGCTTGTATCTTTGTCTTTGGTTTTTGATCCGGATTATTTCTTCAGCCAGCGATCCAGCCAATTGAAGAACACCCGTTGCCACAAAATGCCGTTCTGAGGTTTCAGTACCCAGTGGCTTTCATCCGGGAAATAAAGAAACTCTGCCGGGATCTTTCGGAGGACGGCTGCATCAAAAGCCTCCATGCCCTGGGTAACGGGAATTCGGTAATCTTTCTGGCTGTGCACCACCAGGATCGGGGTGTTCCAGTTCTGTACGAAGTTGGAGGGTGAGTTGGCATAACTCCGCTGGGCCAGTTTATTGTTCTTATCCCAGTAAGGACCGCCCAGATCCCAGTTCACAAACCACATTTCGTCGGTTTCCAGATACATGGCTTTCATGTCGAAAAAGCCGTCGTGGGCAATCAGGGCTTTGAAACGGTTGTCAGCATGACCGGCAATCCAGTAAATGGAGAATCCACCGTAGGAAGCGCCCACAGCGCCCAACCGGTTGGCATCGACATAGGGTTCTTTTTTAAGGGAATCGATGGCGCTGAAATAATCTTTCATATTTTGTCCGCCGTAATCCTTGCTGATCTCTTCGTTCCATTTCACTCCGAAGCCAGGCAATCCGCGACGATTGGGAGCCACGACGATGTAACCGTTCGCGGCCATGATCTGGAAATTCCAACGGTACGACCACCACTGGCTGACGGTTTCCTGCGGACCGCCTTCACAATACAGCAAAGCCGGATATTTTTTGTTCGGATCGAAATGGGGCGGATAGATCACCCAAACCAACTCCTGTTTGTTGTCGGTGGTTTTGACCCAGAATTTTTTTACGGCACCCATCTTGAGCTGATCCAGGATGTCCTTGTTGGTGTAGGTGATCTGGGTTGACTTTCCGTTGTCTGCATTCACGGCATAAGCCTCGATGGGCATCGACATGCTCATGCGGGTGGCATAGATCGTTTTGCCTGCCGGGATGATGGAGGCATAGTCGTGAATGCCTTCCGTGAGTTTGGTGATCCTGGCATCACTCAGGTCCAGTCGGTAGATCTCATCCGTTGCGTGCCAGTCGCTGATGAAATAAACGGATTTTCCATCCTCGCTCCAGGCAATTTCATTGGCATTCTGATCGAAACCTTTGGAATAATTGGTTTTCTGGCCGGTGGCGAGATCCATCACGAAAAGCCGGTTCTTGTCGGATTCGTATCCGTCGTGTTCCATGCTTTCCCAGGCCAGATATTTCCCGTCGGGTGAGAAATTGGGGTTGATGTCATAACCCATCATTCCCTGGGTCATGTCCTTCGTGGTTTTACTGTCCACGTTGTAAAAATAGATGTCGGAATTGGTGGATAACGTGTAGGCCAGGCCTGCCAGTTTTTTACAGGTATAGGCGATGGTGTTCGAATTGGGCGACCAATTGATCTGTTCCATGCCACCGAAGGGTTTCAGCGGGCTGCTGTATGGTTCGCCTTTCATGATATCCGTGATGTGGCTGACGGTGCCGTTGTTATAATCAGCGACAAAAATATGGCTGTAGGAATCCACCCAGGTGTCCCAGTGGCGGTACATCAGGTCATTGATGATCCTTCCGGTGGTTTTGGGCAGGCCACGGTACAGCGTGCTGTCAACCTTCGGGCGGGGAACTTCGGCGGTGAAGAGGATCTTTTTCTGGTCCGGGGCATATTTAAAACCGGTGATCCCGCCCTGTACATGGGTAACCTGTACCGGGTCGGTGCCGTCGGGATTCATTTCCCAGATCTGCATGGATCCGCTTTGCGGTGACAGATAGCCGATCTTTTTCCCATCAGGTCTCCAGACGGCGTTGTATTCGCTTCCGGGGGTGAAGGTAAGCTGCTTCAGATTCTTGCCATCCACATCGATGCGGTACAACTCACGGTTGCCCTTGTTTTGTTCCACGCTGTAATAAGATACGCCGAAAAGCAGGGTCTTGTGATCAGGCGACAGCTGAATGTCGCTCAAACGGCCCAGCGACCAGAGCGCTTCGGGGGTCATCAGGTCGCTTTTAAGCGTAAGATGCGGTTTCTCGATCAGGTTGGCAGTGGCTTTCTTTTCCTGTTTTTGCGGCGTGCATTGCCACAGGCTCAGGGCCATGAAAAGGAAAAGAAAAATGGTAAAATAATTTTTTTTCATGTTGTGATGTTTTTGTTTTTAAGCCAATGAAAAAAACAATTGACGAAAAACAGCATGCGGGTCAGTTTTTCATCAATTCAAACAGTTCTTCACTCTAAAACAATAAATTTTATGAGCACACAAAAATAAGGAAACGCGTGGAATTAACGGAATTTTTAAGGCCTTAATTTCAACAAAGTTGGAATTCCGCTCAGTTTAACTTTTAACAGTCCTTTATTTTGTTGATAGGGAACCGGAGCGCCGTCAGTGATCTGAGTTGCAGCGTTTGGCTTACCATTAAAATGAATGGCTTCCCATTTTTCCAGCCGGTGATCGTGTGCGGTGGGCCTCCATGCGATGATGATTTCATCTCCCGAAAGGGGATTTTTTAACAGATAAGCATAATCCGGGGCATTTTCTTCCAGGACTTTTTCAAAATGAAAGGCGCCGATTTGTCGGTGAAGATTGCGAAAAACGAAAAAGGAAAGTTTCGGCTTAAAGCCGGCTTTATATGAGCCTGTCAGACCCGAACGATTGGGCAGGTAGGATTTGTAAGGAACATTGGAAAAATAGTACCAGTCCATTTGCCTGGCCCCCAGTCGCCAGAGGATCAAGGCCATGCGCGCTCCGTAGATGGCCTGTTCCAGCTCGGATACGCATT
>JBJKPL010000132.1:0-6726 GCA_046706345.1 Candidatus Sulfidibacterium sp. | reverse complement strand
CTGTTCAAGCAGCGCAAAATGAGTATCTTTTTCATATTCTCCATGCTGCTGGGCGCTTCCCTGCAGATCACGAATACTTTCGGTGAGCCGTTCCTGCATGACTTTGCCACCAAATTCAGCCGGTCGTTTGCCGTGCAGCATCCCAGCATCCTGATGTCGGTATCGCAGATGTCGGAGACGCTGTTCATCCTGACCATTCCGTTTTTCCTGAAGCGTTTTGGCATCAAGAAAGTGATGCTGATGAGTATGTTCGCCTGGGTGTTCCGGTTTGGCCTTTTCGGTATCGGCAGTCCCGACGGGATCGGCTTTGTGTTCCTGGTGCTCTCGATGATCATTTACGGGATGGCGTTTGATTTCTTCAATATTTCAGGTTCCCTGTTTGTGGAGATGGAAGCCAAACCCGAGATCCGTGCCAGCGCCCAGGGTCTGTTCATGATCATGACCAACGGCTTCGGTGCTTTCTTCGGCGGCATGGCCAGCGGGTGGGTCGTGGATTACTTCACCCACAATGGCATCCGCCACTGGCCGCATATCTGGTTTACCTTCTCTGCCTATTCCCTGATCGTCGGCGTGCTGTTCATGATCCTGTTCAAATACAAACACAATCCGAATAAGATTGCCAATGTGCAGCACTGAGAAGTGAGCTAAGGTGACTTAAGTTCATAAAGTCGGAAGTCAGAAGTCGGAAGACCGAAGACGGAAGTTTTTGACCTTACGATCTTAACAGATCATAACCAGGATAAGAATCCGTGTATAATTGAAGGGGACGGCGTGACCGGAAACGCTGAACGCTTGAGCCTTTGACCTTTTGAACTTTTGAAACTTTGACCCTTTGAACAATAAAAAACCGCCTCAGGGAATCCCGGGCGGCCGTGGCTTCGGTTTCAATTATAATTTCTTCTTCCGCTTTTTGATCTCATCGCGCAGGCGCGAGGCTTCTTCGTAGTTTTCTTCGGCGATGGATTTCTTCAGTTTCTCTTCCAGTTCTTCGAGCAGGAATTCCTCATAGGCGCCGGGTTCGTCATCGGAAAAATCTTCTTCTTCGACCTCAGGGTCTTTTCCCTGCTCCTGATTTTCGCTCTCCATAAAGATGCCGGCTTCCTCGATGATGGATTCAAAGGCATAGATAGGGCATCCGAAGCGCAGTGCCAGGGCGATGGCATCGGAGGTTCTGCTGTCGATCTCGGTAACTTCCCCGTCTTTCTCGCACACCAGTTTGGAAAAAAAGATCCCTTCCTCGAATTTGTTGATGACGACTTCAACGATGTTTACGCCAAAATGCTGTGAAAAATTCTTGAACAGATCATGGGTCAGGGGCCGTGTGGGCTTCATCTTCTCCAGTTCGATGGCTATGGCCTGGGCCTCGAAGCCGCCGATAATGATCGGAAGTCGTTTTTCCATCCCGACGACTCCCAGAATCAAAGCATAAGCCCCGCTTTGTGATTGGCTATAAGACATCCCTACAATCTCCATTTTCAGTTTCTTCATAGCTTTTCGAAATGAAATTTAAAGATAGGCAATTTCACGAAAAAAACGAAATTGCCGTTGATTTGCCTGCGAAGTTACTAACAAATTCTGAATTGAGCCCCGGCTGTTATTTATAAACACCATAAAAAACCGTTTAAAAAACTGGCTTCATGAAATTTAAAACCTGGGCCTTTCCCTTTTGTTGATAAATATTTTTGGGAAACAAAAATTAAGCTGGTGTAATTAAGGTGAATTTTTATTTTTGCATGAAAATATTTCCGCAAACGTTTTAAATTTTCAAAAACTAAACCCAAGATTTGAAAGCATGAAAAAACTTTTTACTTTAATTGCCGCTTTAACCTTGCCGGCATTTGCCATGGCCAGCGAGGCTGACCTGGTAATCCCTTCGGGCATGAAATCGAAGGAAATTCTCTATTGGGGCTTCCTGATCACCTTCGTCGGATTCCTCTTCGGATATCTCCAGTATCAGAAAGTCAAAAAAATCAAAGCACACAAATCCATGCTCGACGTGGCCGATGTCATTTATCAGACCGGAAAAACCTATCTGATCCAACAGGGGCGCTTTCTGGCCATCCTGTTCCTGATCATCGGTGTCATCGTGGCATTCTACTTCGGATTCCTCTCCGGAGGTAGTTTCGGGGTCACAGGGGTTTTGATGATCCTGGGCTGGACCGTTTTGGGGATGCTGGGATCTTACAGTGTCGCCTGGTTTGGTGTCCGGATGAACACCCTGGCCAACTCCCGGATGGCTTTTGCCTCCCTGGAAAGAAAGCCGCTCAAACTTCACCATATTCCCATCACCGCCGGGATGAGCATCGGCGTGCTCCTGGTGTCCCTCGAGCTGACCATGATGCTGATCATCCTGATCTTTGTGCCGGGACAATATGCCGGCGCCAGCTTCATCGGTTTTGCCATCGGTGAATCTTTGGGTGCTTCCGCATTGAGAATTGCAGGAGGTATTTTCACCAAGATCGCCGACGTGGGATCCGACCTGATGAAGGTGATCTTCAAGATCGGTGAAGACGACCCGCGGAATCCCGGCACCATTGCCGACTGTGTGGGCGACAATGCCGGCGACAGCGTCGGTCCTACCGCCGACGGTTTTGAAACTTTCGGAGTAACTGGTGTGGCGCTGATCTCTTTCATCGTGCTGGCTGTTTCTAAAAATAATCTCCCACTCCAAATAGAATTGCTGACCTGGATCTTCGTGATCCGGATCATTATGATTGTCAATTCCATCGTTGCTTTCTGGATCAACAATATGATCACTAACGCCCGCTACAAAAATGTAGATGATCTCGACTTTGAAGCACCTTTGACTTCGTTGGTCTGGATTACTTCCATCATCTCGATTATCGCCACTTTCGTGGTAAGTTACTTTGAACTTCATAATTTGGGCCATGATCTGTGGATCACATTGTCGATTATCATCAGTGCCGGAACCCTGGGTGCTGCGTTGATCCCCGAGTTTACCAAGATCTTTACCAGCCCGAAATCAAGGCACGTAAACGAAGTGGTTGAAGCTTCCAAAAAAGGCGGTGCTTCTCTGAACATCCTTTCCGGTCTGGTGGCTGGTAACTTCAGCGCTTTCTGGCAGGGCATGGTTTTCTTCCTGTTGATGTTCGTTGGCTACCTGGCCAGTACGCACGGCCTGGGCGACATCATGATCTATCCTTCCATCTTTGCTTTCGGCCTGGTAGCCTTTGGGTTCCTGGGCATGGGTCCGGTGACCATCGCCGTGGACAGCTACGGGCCGGTGACCGACAATGCGCAGTCCATTTATGAGCTTTCGCTGATCGAAGAAAACAAAGACAAGGTAACTCCTGAAATTGAAAAAGACTTCGGTTTCAAACCCGATTTCGAAAAAGCAAAATATTTCCTCGAAGCCAACGACGGTGCCGGGAACACCTTTAAAGCCACCGCCAAGCCCGTGTTGATCGGAACGGCCGTGGTCGGTGCCACCACCATGATCTTCTCGCTGATCCTGGTGATCAACCATACGCTGGGTGTCGATCCCGCACAGATCCTGAACCTGCTGAATCCTTACACCGTCCTCGGATTCCTGTTGGGTGGCGCCGTGGTTTACTGGTTTACGGGCGCTTCCATCCAGGCTGTTTCCACCGGTGCCGCCCGCGCCACGGAATACATCAAGAACAACATCAACCTGGATCTGGGTGCCGAGAAAAAGGCAGACATGTCGAAATCCAAAAAGGTGGTGCAGATCTGTACCATTTTCGCCCAGAAAGGGATGTGGAATATTTTCTTCGCCCTGTTCTTCTTTGCACTGGCTTTTGCCCTGCTTTCGGCACCGGCCAGCTCCAACGCACCTGTTTCGCTGTTCGTCAGCTACCTGATCTCCATCGCCTTCTTCGGTTTGTACCAGGCCGTGTTCATGGCCAACGCCGGCGGTTCCTGGGATAATGCCAAGAAAGTGATCGAAGTGGACATGCAGGAAAAGGGGACCGAGCTGCACGCCGCTTCCGTGGTGGGTGACACCGTGGGTGATCCTTACAAAGACACCTCCTCCGTGGCACTGAACCCGGTGATCAAGTTTACCACCTTGTTCGGCCTGCTGGCGATGGAAATTTCCATTGCACCGCAGTTCAAGGCCATCGCACCGTATTTCGGTGTGGTATTTTTACTGGCTGCACTTGTATTCGTTTACAGATCGTTCTACAAGATGCGCATCAACGAGTAAAATCAGCTTAATCAATTCATAGACTTTTCTTAAGGGAGCCTCCGGGCTCCCTTTTTTTGTGGACAATGGGGAGACAGTGGTCAGACAATTGTCTTCGCACCCCCCAGCCAGCAAGCAGGCTGACCCCCTAAAGGGGAGCCCTATCGCCTTGTTTCACGGACACAAAAAATCCCCTCCTGGGAGAGCCTGTCCCGATTTATCGGGAGGGTCCGGGGCAGGTCATAGAAGTTCAGAGGTTCAGAGGCCCCGCCTACAAAGAAGGCGGACGTCATAGCGCGGAGGAAACCCTGTCAGGGCTCCTTACGATCAGGCTCAGCAGCCCTGACAGGGTTCACAGGCCCCTGCGGTGCACCTACAAGGCATCGGGAAACGTGTACGAAGCATGGCGGAGCATCTACAAGGCATCGCGGAACGCATACAGAGCGTCGCGGAGCACTTACATAGTCATCGCGGAGCGTATACAATGCATAAAAAAGCGTGTACCATGGTTGGCGGAGACTGTCCAGACCATTCCGCAAGGTGTACAGCGCATTGCGGGTACTGTCCGGCGCATTTAGTAAGGTGTCCGGTGTATTTTGCGGTGTGTACAGGCGGTGGCGGAGAAAACCCTGTCAGGGCTCTGCGATCGGATCAACCAGCCCTGACAGGGTTCAATGGTCGGCGGCCGATGCCCCGGAGTATCTTCCTTTCTTTGCGGCGTTCAAAGAAAGGAACAAAGAAAAGACCCAAAATCAAGTGACTGGCGCGCGCTTACAGCGCGTGCCCCACGAATCAGTTGAAATGCCATGATGTCACGCACAACATGCGGGCGTCTGGTGTGGCGCAGAAAACCCTGTCAGGGCTCTGCGATCGGACCCATGAGCCCTGACAGGGTTCACGGGACAGTCGCCGCTGTCCTCCTGGCCGGAAGAAGGGGATTGATGTAATAAGCTTTGGAACAATCGAGAGAAGAGAAATGTCACCAGGCAGAGGCCTGTGATTGTAGGTGGCTCACCAAAAATAAAGATGCATTATTTTAATACAAACGACTTCTCTATGATTATAGATGGCTGGTTTGTACTTTGGCATATTGTCAATTATTTTTTTTATGTCTGCTTTAAAAACAATATAATTTTCAACAGGTTTATTGGTACCAATAATTGAATCCCTGACTACATTGCCGGCCTTATTAATCGTCAACGCAATATCCACGCTGACTTTATTTAAATTTAATTTTCTCTTGGTATCCTGAATCAGAGGATTCGAGTTTTCATCTGTAAATTTCGAATAAACGTCATCCCCTCCAATCATTTCTGGTGGATGAGTAAGGTAGGTATAAATAGTATCTTTATCAGGATAAATTCGATATACCGCTAGAATATCAGTACTAACCAGATCAAGTAAATTTTCCGTGGGAATGGCACTCACCCCAACTACCCTTTTGTCATGAACATAAACGGTTTTGTAAGGATCAAATCTGTCTCTTACAGTCACCACCGTATATCGTGCTTTCTTTTTTGAATTCAGCTTTTGGAACTTTCGATCAAAGAAAACAGTGTCGGCTTTTGCACACAAAGAGTAATACATTTTAGTTGCATCCTTTTCTTTCGACATACTTAAGCTCAGCATATCCTTGCAAAAAGTCACCGTATCACCCAAATATAATCTTGCAACAGCATAATTATACACGTTAGTAGGGTTTGAATAGATTTCCATAGATCGCTTCAGCAGTGAATCAGCCAATCGGTAATGACCATTCATCAGCTCCTTTGTACCTAACTTGTAACATCTTGACATTTCCTTCAGCTCCTGAGGCGACCTGTAAAAGTGCACCTGAGCCGATAATTCAAGGCTCAAAACTGAAAAACCAAGAATCAACAATATCGTCTTCATAATCACACATGTTTCCCCGATGGCAAAATACTTATTTTGAAATCTATTCTTCTGCTTGGCAAAGAATCTCTAACTAAAGTGTTGTAAAATCGGAATGAGTTTGTCAGGCCTTTTCATATTAGTTTTAAGAGTGCTAATTTAGGAATTTCCGGCAAAAATGTTCATAGAAAGGAATTTTAGAAAAAGGATATAAATTATATCAGCTCACCAATGGTCTCACGGTTCTGGGGGCTGCTGCTGTCCTCCCGGCCGGAAGATAAAAAATAGCTGGCGCGCTTCCAGCGCGTGCCCCACTATTCTGTTATAATGCCATGATGTCACGCGCAACATGCGCGCGCCAGTGCGGAAATAAGAAAAGCTCACAAGTGGCCATTCGGAACACTTGCGTGAGCGTGTGTGGTGAAGGCCAAAAAGTGAAGGATGAGATGGCTTTCCCGATAAATCGGGACAGGCTCTCCAAAGGGGGACATGTTGCCTTTATCAAAAATGCGAGGCTTGTGAGCCTTTGAGCTTCTGAACTTTTGAGCTTCTGAACCTTTCCGAAAATTTGAGTCTTTATAAATAGGTTGTTTTCCAAAAATTTCAGTGGTTAACGTATGAACAGGCAAGTGAATATTCTTAAATTTGCAGGCTTAAAAGACAAAACAAAACCGAGATTTTAATCGATT
>JBJKPL010000131.1:0-5639 GCA_046706345.1 Candidatus Sulfidibacterium sp. | reverse complement strand
GGTCTTCCCAGCACCCGCGCCATAGACTTGGGAGCTTCGTGGACAACACTTCGCAAACGGGTACCGAACCCGCCGGCCAGCACAATGGCTTCACGTATCATCTGGGAAACATTTCAGATTCGACGATCTCGCAAATAATATGTCCCACCAAAATATGGGATTCCTGGATCCTCGGGGTATCCTGTGACGGGACATTGATCAGATAATCCGCTGCGTCTTTCATTTTCCCGCCGGTGGCTCCGGTCAGGGCAACGGTGACAATGCCGTGTTTCCGGGCATATTGAAAGGCCCGGATCACATTTTCGGAGTTTCCCGAAGTGGAAATTCCCACCAGCACATCGCCCTTGCGTCCCTTGGATTCCGTTAACCTTGCATAAATATCATCATAACTGTAATCGTTGGCAACGGCGGTGAGATAAGAGGTATTCACATGCAGTGCCTCAGCAAACAACGGCGGACGATCGTAATAATACCGTCCGGAAAGCTCTGCTGCCAGGTGCTGGGCATCGGCCGCACTTCCGCCGTTACCGCAGAAAAGCACTTTTCCGTCCGCTGTCAGCGCCCGGATCATTTCCCGGGCTACCGCTTCAATTACTTTCAGCAAAGGCTCTTCTTCCAGCATCTGCTTTTTCACCTCGATGGATTGTTGTATTCTGTCTTTGATCATGATCTTCGAAATTAATAACTCCAGGTCATCAGACCTTGTTGTGTAAATTCATAACGTTTTACCTGTCCTCCCACATTTTCCAGGGCTTTGATCACCTGGTTCCGGTGATTGTCGGGGCAATAAAAAAACATAAATCCCCCGCCTCCGGCGCCTGAAATTTTTCCTCCGGAGGCTCCGGCTTGTTTTGCTACTTCATAGTAAGCATCGATTTCCTGGTTCGAGATACCCTGCGCCATCACCTTCTTATGCTGCCAGCCAAAATCCAGGATCTGGCCGATCTGGTCGAGCTCCCCTTTCAACAAGGCTTCCTTCATCCGGGAAGCCTGCTCTTTCAGCTGATGCATGGCTTCAATGCTCTTTTGATTTTTACTCTTTACGTTTTTTTGCTGCTCGCTGATGATAGCAGCCGAAAGCCGGCTGGTTTCGGTATAAAAAAGCACGAGGTTGTAAGCCAGCTCATTCAGAATGCGGCTATGGATCCTAAGCGGATTGACAATCACTTTATCATCCCCAAAGAACTCCATGAAATTCACGCCGCCAAATGTAGCGGCATACTGATCCTGCTTTCCTCCCGCCATCCCCAGATCGACGCGTTCGATCTCATAGGCAAGCCGGGCAATATCATATTCACCCAGCGGCAGTTTAAGCCATTCCACAAAAGCACCCAGTACCGCGACCACCAGCGTGGACGAGGTTCCCAGGCCACTGCCTGCCGGAGCATCCACATAAGTGTACAGATCAAAAGAAAGCGGTTTTCCGGTAAAACTGCGGACAATGCGGTTGTAGATCCCCTTGAGCAGATCCTGTTTTCCATCAATTTCAAGGATTTCCGCTGACTTCATCTCGAGGAACTCCTGACGGTCATCCAGATGAAACCGGATCTTACCGTCTGTACGCGGAGAAAGGGTAGCATAAGCATACAGATTGATGGTGGCATTCAGGATCCTTCCACCATACAGATCCGAATAGGGAGAAACGTCAGTGCCCCCGCCGGCCAGTCCGATACGGAGCGGTGCTTTACTTCTGTACAACATTTGCGTTCAGTTTTGTGTATAATTCGAGAATCCGGGCAGTCATCACCGGCCATAAATATTTTTGTTTTTCTTTCTTCAGGTTGGCCAGGAAGTCAACGGTGTTGGCCGGATCAAAAAAAGCGACGATGGCCCGGGCAATGGAAGCCGGATCCGGATCAACGACAAAACCAACCTTCCCGTCGGGAACAATTTCCGGCAGTCCGCCCACACGGGTGACGATCATCGGCTTTTCAAAATGATAGGCAATCTGGGTTACTCCACTTTGGGTAGCCGTCTTGTAAGGCTGTACGATGAGATCTGCGGCATTAAAATAGGGTGCCACTTCCGAATCGGTAATAAAACGGGTATGAAGGATCACCTTTTCTTCCAACTTCAGCTTCCGGATCAAATCCAGATAGGGTTTGCTGTCAGTATAAAACTCCCCGGCCACAATAAGCCGGATATCGGAATCTTTAATCGCGGGTTCAGCCATGGCTCTCAGCAACAAGTCCAATCCCTTATATTCGCGAATGAAACCAAAAAAAAGCAAATATTTCGCCTGAGGGTCGAGATTTAATTTCTCCAGCGCGGCTTGTCGCGATTCGATGTTCCCAAAATGGTCATACAGCGGATGGGGAGATAAAACCCGGGGTTTACGGGTATCAAAAAGGGTGAGATCCTGTAGCACGGAATCGGTCATCGCCACAAAGGCATCCACCGGTTTAACGAAATAACGGGATAAAACCCGGTCGGCCATGCGCTTTTCGTGCGGAATGATGTTGTCAAGAATGGTGATCACCCGGGTATGCCGGTTCTTTTTGACTTTACGGGCAATGGTCCCGAAGCAGGGCGCCATAAAGGGCAACCAGTATTTGATGATCAGGATGTCGGGTTGCAAATGCCGGATATACCGGCTTGTCCGGATCCAGTTCAGGGGATTGACCGAATTGACTTTTACCCTGATGTCGAGGTCACCGGGGGCCGGTTCTTCTGAATACTGGCTTTTGCCTGGAAATAAAATGGAAGGATATTGCAGGCTGAAAGTGATCAGGGTCACCTGGTGCCCTTCACGCTGGAACTCTCTGGCCAGGCGTTCATTATACGCCGCCAGGCCTCCACGCAAGGGGTAGGCAGAACCCAGGATCACAATTTTCTTACCCACACTAATCCTTTTTATCGCCACATCCAAGACGGCTTTTTATGATGTGTTTGTCTCGATCGGCGGAATTAAAACTGATCAACTCACCCAGGAAACCGGCCACGAAAAGCTGGGTACCCAGGATCATCGCCAACAGGCCAAAATAAAACAACGGCCTTTCGGTCATATGATAGGCATCCAGAAAAATTTTCCCATAGGCCAGATAGCCGGCGATGCCGAAACCGATGAGGAACAGCAGCGAGCCCATGGCGCCAAAGAAATGCATCGGCCGCTGCAGAAACCGCGAAGTAAAAGTGATCGTCAGCAAATCAAGATAGCCTTTCACAAAACGGTCGGCACCAAATTTGGTGACGCCATACTTCCGTCTGCGGTGCTGGACCACTTTCTCGCCGATGTTGCGGAATCCGGCCCATTTGGCGATCACCGGGATGTAGCGGTGCATTTCGCCGTAGACTTCGATGGATTTCACCACATCGCAGCGGTAGGCTTTCAGTCCGCAATTGAAATCGTGGAGCTTGATTCCTGAAAGCATCCGGGTGGTAAAGTTGAAAAACTTCGAAGGGATGGTCTTGGTGATGGGATCGTGGCGTTTTTTCTTCCATCCCGACACCATGTCGAACCCCTCTTCGCGAACCATCCGGTAGAGTTCGGGGATTTCGTCCGGGCTGTCCTGCATATCCGCATCCATGGTGATGACCACGTCGCCGGAAACCAGTTTAAACCCTTCGCACAGGGCCGCCGACTTCCCATAATTCCTCAAAAAACGAATGCCTTTAATGCCTGGCTCGGCAGCGGCAAAAGTTTCAATAAGTTCCCAGGAATGATCGGACGAGCCGTCATCGACATATACAATTTCAAAAGTAAAATGATTGGATTTCAGCACACGCAAAATCCAATCATTCAACTCTTTTAATGATTCTTCTTCGTTATATAACGGAACTACAACCGAAATATCCATGGCTAATTTTTTCCTACGCGATGGTCTTGTCTTCGCGTTTGGCAAAAATTGCAATAATCAGTGAAAAAACCGAACGGATGATGACGTTGCCAATAAATTGCATAATGGCGCTCATCACGGGGTTTGAGAAGGCTTTCACCATGCTGAGGGCTTTATCGAGATCCGCATCGCTGATGTTGGGATTCTTCTGCAGAATGTTGTTCTCAGCAGCCGTTACAGCGCGTCCTACTGCACCGGTATCGATATATTTCATGTAGAAAAACATAAAAATTCCGACCAGAATAGCAGTAAAGAGGGTAATCCAGAAACCGGTACCGAAAGCTTTTCCATAGTTCATCACGCCCTCCAGCTGGCGGTCGCGGATGTTGGTAACGCCCCAGAACATCATACCGAAATAGATCACCAGGCTAGCCCAGTGGATGGGAGATTTATCCCCGGTACCCGCCAGAAAAAGGATGAGGGTGAACACGATCAGTGCCAGGCCTGTCAGCAGACCGAATTGCATCGCATTAGAAAAAGTTGACTTTTGTTCCATGATTAAAGACTTTAATGAATGATGATGTAAATATAAAAATAAAACTTTGCCGCTTGAAAAAGATTTGTAATTTTGCAGCGGGTAAGTCTTATACGACCAGCTCCTGCTGAATTCCCCCAGGCCCGGAAGGGAGCAAGGGTAGGCGGTTGTAGCGGTGCGATATAAGTAGCTTACCCTTTTTTTATTTACAATCGTCAGACACTGGTCAAATGATAGTCAAACTTTGGTCAGACAGTTGTCAGGAAGAATTCCAAAAAATATAAGTCACTTTCGCTCATGTTAGTTCGCTCTATGAACTATCCCGAAAGGCCGTTCACGCCACGTTTTTTCTTATCTTCGCTCAAGAAATCAGAACGCCATGTTACTCAAGATCTATCCCGAGAATCCGGCACCACGACACATCCGTTTTGTGGTAGAGGCTCTGAGCCAGGGGCATGTAGTTATTTTTCCCACCGATTCTGTTTATGCCCTGGGCTGCGACCTTTATCAGAGCAAAGCCTTCGACCGCATTGCCAGGATCAAAGGCCACCAAAAAGCCAAAGCCGAATTCTCCATCATCGTGAGCGACCTGAGCATGCTCTCGGAATTTACCATGCCCATTGAGAACCACCTTTTTCGACTGTTGAAAAAGAACCTGCCTGGGCCCTTTACCTTTATCCTGAACGCCAACAACAAGGTGCCGAAACTTTTCCAGAGCAAGAAGAGAACCATCGGGATCCGGATCCCCGACAACAGCATCCTGCTTGAGATCATCACTGAGTTGGGACACCCCCTGGTGACCACCTCCATCCGCGACGGCGATGAGATCCTGGAATATATCACCGATCCCGAACTGATCCATGAAGAATATGGTCAGCTTACGGATCTGGTGATCGATGGCGGACCAGGAAATATCGAGGCTTCCACCATTGTAGACTGTACCTCAGGATATCCCGAATTACTGCGTCAGGGACTGGGGATTTTAATTGAGTAATTTTCGCAAAAAATGTTTTGATTCTTAAAAAAAATTGTACTTTTGCGCCTCCAAAACAAACGGAAATGATTCGTTAGCTCAGCCGGTAGAGCATCTGCCTTTTAAGCAGAGGGTCCCGGGTTCAAGTCCCGGACGGATCACAGATTTGTTCTCAAATCAACTCAAAAGCCCCTTAATGCACTGGTATTGAGGGGTTTTTTATTTCCCTCACCTATAATAATTCAGATTTTTCTAAACTTTCAGGGGTACTATTCGGGGTACTTTTTTTATGACCAAAAACAGGTCCCCGAATTACATCTTAAAATGCTATAATTCAGCATAAAAAGCATCATAT
>JBJKPL010000130.1:0-1574 GCA_046706345.1 Candidatus Sulfidibacterium sp. | reverse complement strand
GAACACTCCATCAGCATTGGCGTGATCAAGACCTTTTACGAAAAATATCCTGATATTAGCATCTTACAACTGGATGCTCATACGGATCTGCGTCCCTCCTACCTGGGAAGCCCCTACAATCATGCCTGTGCGCTGCACGACGCTTCGAAGTATGCCAACCTGGTGCAGGTGGGGATCCGTAGCATGGATACCGTGGAAAAGCCCTTCCTGAAAAAGGAAAACTGTTTCTTTGCGGAAGACATGGCCTGGGATGACAGCTGGTTTGAGCAGTCGCTGAAATTACTCACCGGCCCGGTTTACATCACCATCGATCTGGATGTCTTCGACCCGTCGATCATGCCGGCTACCGGAACACCGGAACCCGGTGGGATGTATTGGAATCAGGTGATTCGGTATCTGAAAAAAGTCTTTGAAACAAAAAAGGTTGTAGGTTTCGACCTCGTGGAGCTGGCGCCGATCGAAGGCAACAAAGCGCCCAATTTCCTTGCAGCCAAACTTTATTATAAAATGTTAAGCTATAAATTCGAGAACCATGGAAAATAAAGGACCTGTCGGTAATTTTATCGTTGAACACTACAAACACTTTAACGCCGCAGCACTGATCGACGCTGCCAAAGGATACGAAAAACACCTCGAGGAAGGTAAAAAAATGCTGGTCGCCATGGGCGGCGCCATGAGCACCGCCGAGCTGGGTAAATCGCTGGCCGAGATGATCCGGCAGGATAAGGTGCACATCATTTCATGCACCGGCGCCAACCTCGAAGAAGACATCATGAATCTGGTAGCCCACAAACATTACAAACGCGTTCCGCATTACCGCGATCTGACGCCACAACAGGAGTGGGATCTGCTGGAAGGCGGCCTGAACCGCGTGACGGATACCTGTATTCCCGAGGAAGAAGCGTTCCGTCGCCTGCAGCAACATATTTTCGACATCTGGAAAGAGGCCGAAAGCAAAGGCGAACGTATTTTCCCGCATCAGTAGATGTACAAAATGCTGCTTTCGGGCGTGCTGGAACAGTACTACGAGATCGACCCAAAAAACAGCTGGATGCTGGCAGCTGCCGAAAAGTACCTGCCGATCGTAGTGCCCGGATGGGAAGATTCCACCATGGGCAACATTTTTGCTTCTTACTGCATCAAAGGGGAACTGAAAGCCTCAACCATGAAATCGGGCATTGAATACATGACTTTGCTGGCCGACTGGTACACCGACATTGCCGGTGACGAAGGCATCGGTTTTTTCCAGATCGGCGGCGGTATTTCCGGTGACTTCCCGATTTGCGTGGTGCCCATGCTTTATCAGGATCTGGAAAGAGAGACTACGCCGTTCTGGAGCTACTTCTGCCAGATCAGCGATTCCACCACGAGTTACGGTTCGTATTCCGGTGCTGTTCCCAACGAAAAGATCACCTGGGGAAAACTGGGGATCGACACGCCGAAATTCATCGTGGAGTCCGATGCTACGATTGTAGCGCCGTTGATTTTTGCCTATTTATTGGGTTGGTAGCTGAAATCAAAAGGTTAAAGGTTAAAGGCTAAAGTCCAATGTGAATTTCGAATGTCGATTAACG